>NZ_JBHWWZ010000004.1:0-185210 GCF_042730275.1 Rhodococcus sp. NPDC060086 | reverse complement strand
CACGAGGCTCACTGGGAGGTACGCGTATGACCGGGACGCCCCGCACTGCCCAGCCCGAGGGCGCCGCGGTGGAACTGCTCAGGCGCTACAGGCTCAGAGCGAAGCCAGGATCTCGCGCGCGAGGGCAGCGGTCTCGGACGGCGTCTTGCCGACCTTGACGCCTGCAGCCTCGAGGGCGTCCTTCTTGGCCTGGGCCGTACCCGAGGAGCCGGAGACGATGGCGCCTGCGTGGCCCATGGTCTTGCCCTCGGGAGCGGTGAAGCCCGCGACGTAGCCGACGACCGGCTTCGTGACGTTGGCCTTGATGTAGTCGGCAGCGCGCTCCTCGGCGTCGCCGCCGATTTCGCCGATCATCACGATGACCTTGGTCTCGGGATCCTTCTCGAACGCCTCGATGGCGTCGATGTGGGTGGTGCCGACGACCGGGTCGCCGCCGATACCGATGGCCGTCGAGAAGCCGTACTCGCGGAGCTCGAACATCATCTGGTAGGTCAGCGTGCCGGACTTGGAGACCAGGCCGACCGGGCCCTTGCCTGCGATGTTCGCCGGGGTGATGCCGACGAGCGCCTCACCGGGGGTGATGATGCCGGGGCAGTTGGGGCCGATGATCCGGGTCTTGTTGCCCTTCTCGACGTTGTAGGCCCACGCGTACGCGGAGTCCTGCACCGGGATGCCCTCGGTGATGACCACGAGCAGCGGGATCTCCGCGTCGATGGCTTCGACGATGGCGTCCTTGGAGAAGGCCGGGGGGACGAACGCGATCGAGACGTCCGCGCCGGTCTCCTTCATGGCCTCGGCGACGGTGCCGAAGACCGGCAGCTCGACGGCATTGCCATCCTTGTCGGTGTGCGAGACCGTCGTGCCGGCCTTGCGTGCGTTGACGCCACCGACGACCTGGGTGCCGGCCTTGAGCATCAGCGCGGTGTGCTTGGTGCCTTCGCCGCCGGTGATGCCCTGGACGATGACCTTGGAATCCTTGGTCAGGAAGATTGCCATTGTTCTGTGTGTCCCTTACTTCGCGGCGAAGGCGAGCTCGGCGGCCTTGTCGGCAGCCTCGTCCATGGTTGCGACGACCGTGACCAGCGGGTGAGCGGCCTCGGCGAGGATACGCCGACCCTCGTCGACGTTGTTGCCGTCCAGGCGCACGACGAGCGGCTTGTTGGCCTCGTCGCCCAGGGTCTTCAGGGCACCGACGATGCCGTTGGCAACCGCGTCGCACGCGGTGATGCCGCCGAAGACGTTCACGAACACGCTCTTGACCTGCGCGTCGTTCAGGATGACGTCGAGGCCTGCAGCCATGACGGCAGCCGAAGCGCCGCCGCCGATGTCGAGGAAGTTGGCGGGCTTGACGCCGCCGTGCTTCTCGCCGGCGTAGGCGACGACGTCCAGGGTCGACATGACCAGGCCTGCACCGTTACCGATGATGCCGACCTCGCCGTCGAGCTTGACGTAGTTGAGGTCGTTCTCCTTGGCCTTGAGCTCGAGGGGGTCGGTGGCGTCCCGATCCTCGAATGCCTCGTGGCCGGGCTGACGGAACGCAGCGTTCTCGTCCAGCGTCACCTTGCCGTCGAGCGCCAGGATCTGGTCGTCGGGGGTGCGGACGAGGGGGTTCACCTCGACGAGGAGAGCGTCCTCCTTGATGAACACCTCCCAGAGCTTCTGGATCGTGTTGGCAGCTGCGTCGAGCACCTCTGCGGGCAGCTTGCCCGCTTCGGCGATCCGGCGGGCGAAGGCGAGATCGACACCCTTGACGGCATCCACCTGGATCTTCGCGAGCGCGTCGGGGTTCTCCTCGGCGGTGACCTCGATCTCGACGCCACCCTCCACCGAGCACATGGCCAGGTAGGTGCGGTTGGTGCGGTCGAGCAGGAAGGAGATGTAGTACTCCTCCGCAATATCGCTCGCCTCTGCGACCAGCAGCTTCTTGACGACGTGACCCTTGATGTCGAGGCCGAGGATGTTCTCGGCGTGGGTCTGAGCGTCGTCGGCAGTGGCGGAGTACTTCACGCCACCAGCCTTGCCGCGGCCACCGACCTTGACCTGCGCCTTGACCATCACGGGCTTGCCGATTTCCTCGGCGATCTCGCGGGCACCGGCGACGGTGTCGGTCACACGGCCGGCCGAAGTCGGCACGTCATGCTTGGCGAAGAGTTCCTTCGCCTGGTATTCGAAGAGATCCATCTGCTCACCGTCTCGTCTGCGTTCTCGCCCGCTCGGGGGTAATGAGCGGGCCGATTTCGGACTCTAGTTTCTCGGACGACCTGCGAAACGACCGCGCCCGCACTCTGTGGCGCACATCACCGAATCCGCAGGTCTCGTACTACCTCACGGGGTTACCTCCGGGAAGGTAGCTGGACGACAACCGAGAGGACCACCTCGTCCAGAATGACAGGTGGTCGATGCCACATGACGACCGGCACCCGACGGGGGATCCGGTGGTCGCGCACACAGCAATCTGCCGCACTTGCCGATCACATCTGCAACCTCAGCGATATCCGAGGGTTTCGATTCGTGACCTCGGGGGAATGGCCCGATTCGACCTGGTCCACACTGTGATGCCAGTCACATAAGGGCCTGGTTCGGTCCTACGGCTTGCCACCTACGCGACCGTTTCGTTACCGTCTCATCCAGTTGAAGTAACGATGAGGTCACGATGAAGGAGGACGGCATGCGTCCAGGCAGCCAGATCACCGGCAGCCCCGCTCGCCGCTCCACCCCCGAACCGGAGGCCTGGGATCCGTGGGCCTCGTCCGATGCCCCACACTTCCGCGATACCCCGCACTTCCGCGATACCGACTTCCGCAACTCCGGTAAGGCACAACCCACGTACTACGGCAGCGAGCCGGTCGAGGACGTCAACTCCCCCGCGCCCCGTACAGGTGCCCACCGCATCCCCACACCCCCCACCGCACTCAAGGGTCGCGCAGCCGTCTTCGCGGTTGCCGCCGGCGCTGTCGTCGCCGCCGGACAGGCCGCCAGCAGCAATTCCGGCTCGAGCCCCGAGACTTCCGAGATCGCACTCGCCGCCGACACCGCGAACTCGAGCACGCTCACCGCGACGGCCGTGCCGCAGGCTGCACAGTTCGCCTCCGATTCCACGAGTGGCGGCGCAGCGGCCTCACAGGCGCCTCAGGTTCTCAACATCGCGGATCCCAACGACCTGTCGCAGTTCTCCAATCTTCTCGCCAAGGGCCAGCGTTTCAGCGAGGAGCGGGCAGCGCGCGAAGAGGCCGCCCGTCGCCCCCTGTTCGCTCTGCCTGCCGTCGGCGCCTTCACCTCGAACTACGGAGCCCGCTGGGGCACCCTGCACGCGGGAGTCGACATCGCGGGCCCGATCGGTACCCCGATCCTCGCGGTGGCCGACGGTGAGGTCATCGACTCCGGCCCGGCATCGGGCTTCGGTATGTGGATCCGCTTACTCCATGCCGACGGCACGGTCACCGTGTACGGGCATATCGACCAGTCGATGGTGAGCATCGGCCAGCACGTCATGGCAGGCGATCAGATCGCCACCATGGGCAACCGTGGATTTTCCACCGGCCCCCACCTGCATTTCGAGGTTCACCTCAACGGCGTCGACAAGATCGACCCCATCCCGTGGCTCGCGACACGTGGCATCGCCCTCGGTTTCAACCGCGACTGAGCCCGATCCTCGGCACTCCGCCGGCACAGCACGACACCACTGCAGCAAAAGCACTGCAGTAAGAGCACTGGCAGTAAGAGCACTGCGCTCAGAGCTTGGTCATCGGCACACCGCCGACCAGCATCAGCCGCACCTTGCCTGCACTTCCGAAGTCGATGACCACGGTCGCCGTGGGCCCGGCTCCCTTGGTTTCGAGCACCGATCCCAGTCCGTACTTGTCGTGCGTGACGCGATCGCCGACGGCGAGCACGAGATGATTGTTCCGCCCCCGTGCGGCACCGAAACTCGGAGTTGCCGAACGTGATTCGCCGTCCGAGAATCGTGAGCCCGTTCCCGAACCGATCGACATTCCCCGCGTCGGCCCCGGATCGGTCCGGCGCCAATCGACGAGTTCTTGCGGAACCTCTTGCAAGAAGCGTGATTCCGGGTTGGTCACCGGCTGCCCCCATGCCGAACGCAGCACCGCCCGAGAGAGATAGAGACGACGACGCGCGCGGGTGATCCCCACGTACGCGAGGCGCCTTTCCTCGGACAACTCGGCCGGGTCGCCGAGTGCACGCATGTGCGGGAATTGCCCGTCTTCCCAACCGGTTACGAACACCACCGGAAACTCGAGGCCCTTCGCGGTGTGCAGCGTCATGAGCGTGACGACGCCGTCGTCGTTGTCGGGGAGCTGGTCGGCATCGGCCACCAGCGACACCTTCTCGAGGAACGCCGCGAGTGAACCCGGAGCAGGCTCCCCTTCTTCGAGTTCCACCTCGACCACGCCGGCTGCGTTGCGGGCGTCAGAACTGAATTCTCGTGCGACGCTGACGAGTTCGTGCAGGTTGTCGAGGCGGGTGCCGTCCTGGGGGTCGTCGCTGGCGGCAAGTTCGGCGCGGTAGCCGGTGCGTTCGATGATCGCCTCGACCACGTCGCCGATGTCGGCCGCGTCGTTTCCGTCGGCGTCGGTCTCGCTCAACATCATCCGCAGGTCGTCGAGCATACCGACGAAGCCTGCGATCGCCTTCTGCGCGCGCGTGTTCAGCAACGCGACGTTGCCTTCCGCCGCGTCGAGCAGTGCCTGCCCGAAACTCACACCGTGCCGTTCTGCGTGGACGGCGACACACGCCTCGGCGCGATCGCCGATACCGCGCCGAGGGGTGTTGAGGATCCGACGCAGACTCACGGTGTCGTGGGGGTTGTCGAGCGCCTTCAGATAGGCGACGGCGTCGCGCACCTCCTTGCGCTCGTAGAAGCGCACTCCCCCGACCACCTTGTAGGGCACACCGTGACGGATGAACACGTCTTCGAAGGGCCGGGAGGCGTTGTTGGTGCGGTAGAAGACCGCAATGTCGGAGTACTTGACCTCGCCGGTGTCGACCAGCCTGTCGATCTCGGAGGCGACGAATCGGGCTTCGTCGTGCTCGTTGTCGGCCACGTAGCCGGTGATCGCTTCTCCTGCGCCTGCGTCGGTCCACAATCGCTTCTCGCGGCGCCCGGTGTTGCGGGAGATGACGGCGTTCGCGGCCGACAGGATGTTCTGCGTCGACCGGTAGTTCTGTTCGAGCAGGATCGTGCGGGCCTGCGGGTAGTCGCGCTCGAATTCCTCGATGTTGCGGATCGTCGCGCCGCGGAACGCGTAGATCGACTGGTCGGCGTCGCCCACCACACACAGTTCGCTCGGCGGAACAGCGGCCGGTTCGTCGGGATCGCCCACCAGTGTGCGCACGAGTACATACTGCGCGTGGTTGGTGTCCTGGTATTCGTCGACGAGAACGTGACGGAAGCGACGACGGTAGTACTCGGTGACCTGCGGATGCGCCTGCAGGAGCGCGACCGTCTCGCCGATGAGGTCGTCGAAGTCGAATGCGTTGGCCGCACGCAACCGCTTCTGATACTGCGCGTACACACTCGCGACGAGTTTCGGGAGCGGAGTGGGATCGGAGCTCGCGGTGGCGGTGGCCTCGTCCGGGCCGATCAGTTCGTTCTTCAGGTTCGAGATCTGGGTGGCGAGCAGCCGGGCGGAGTACTTCTTGGTGTCGAGCTCGAGATCTTTCGCGATCATCGTCAGCAGGCGACGGGAGTCGTCGGAGTCGTAGATCGTGAAGTTGGAGTTCATGCCGGTCAGCAGTGCCGATTGCGCCCGGAGAATCCGCACGCAGCTCGAATGGAACGTCGAGACCCACATCGAATGCGCGCGCGGCCCGACGAGGCCTGCGACACGCTCGCGCATCTCGGCCGCGGCCTTGTTGGTGAACGTGATGGCGAGCACCTGCCCGGGTGCTACACCGCGCTCGGCCAGCAGATACGCGATCCGGCGGGTGAGCACGGCCGTCTTACCCGAACCTGCTCCGGCGACGATGAGCAGCGGTGCACCTTCGTGGGTGACCGCTTCCCGCTGTTGCGGATTGAGACCCTCGAGGAGGGCGTCGGAAGCGGGGAGCGAATGGGCGAGCGCTGCAGGAGTGTTCATCGTCTTCCCAAACTACCGGACGGGTCGGACATCGAATCCGACTTGGCCGCGAGGTGTCCGAGTGGCAAACTGGACGCTATGTCATGTGTCCTTCGTTCGGCCGAGCTGCGATCGTACGGTCGGTTTCGCGTCTCGACCACCGACGTTTCCCGATTCCGGTAACAGCCCCCGTTTCCCGGACGATTTCAGAGCTGACGCGAGGAGATGACATGAGTACGAACATCGACGCTTCCATGTCCGACGGAGCTGCCACCCCGAACGGTGTCGCAACCGACCCCGTGCCCACCACCGAGGCCGAGATCGATGAGCTCCGCCAGGAGATCGACCGCCTCGACGCGGAGATCCTGGCCGCCGTCAAGCGCCGCGCCGAGGTGTCCCGCCTGATCGGCCGTACGCGCATGGCCTCCGGTGGTACCAGGCTCGTCCACAGCCGCGAGATGAAGGTGCTCGAGCGCTTCAGCGAGCTCGGCCAGGAGGGCCACACCCTGGCGATGCTGCTGCTGCGCCTCGGCCGGGGACGCCTCGGCCACTAGTCCCGGTCACTGCAAGACGGTCGGTTCACTGCAAGGCGATGTACTTGGTATCGAGGTATTCCTCGATACCTTCGCTTCCGCCTTCCCGGCCGAGTCCGGAATCCTTGACACCGCCGAACGGCGCGGCCACGTCGGAGACCACTCCGCGGTTGACGCCCAGGATGCCGGAATCGATCGCGTCCGAGAGGCGCAGCGCTCGGTCCAGATCGTTGGTGAAGGCATACGCCGCCAGCCCGTACTCGGTGGCATTGGCGGCTGCAATCGCTTCGTCCTCCGTGTCGAACCCGCTGATCGCGGCGACGGGCCCGAACACTTCCTCGCGCAGGATGCGGGCCTGCTGCGGGACGTCGTCGATCACGGTTGCGGGATAGAACCATCCCGGACCGTCCGGGACCTGACCGCCGAGGCGCACTCGTGCACCGGCCGAGACCGCGTCGTCGACGAGTTCGATGACGGTGTTCCGCTGGGATTCGTTGATCAGGGGTCCGAGCGTCGTGTCCGGGTCGGTGCCGGGCCCCATCCGGTAGGTCGACATCCGTTCGAGCAGCTTGGTGACGAATTCTTCCTTGACGGAGTTCGCGACGTGGAATCGGTTCGCGGCGGTGCAGGCTTCGCCGCCGTTGCGGAGTTTCGCGGCCACGGCGCCGTCGACGGCAGCGTCGAGGTCGGCGTCGTCGAACACCAGGAACGGTGCGTTGCCGCCGAGTTCGAGTGAGGTGCGCAGCAGCGACCGGCCTGCGGCTTCGGCAAGTGAGCGGCCCACCCCGGTCGATCCGGTGAAGGTGAGCTTCCGCAGCCGCGGGTCCTCGAGCAGGGGTCCGGTGACCGCGCTCGCGTGGGACGTCGGTAGCACCGACAGCACGCCTTCGGGAAGACCTGCCTCGGCGAAGATCTGTGCGAGCAACAGCAGCGTCAGCGGGGTTTCGGATGCGGGTTTGACCAGCATGGTGCAGCCGGCCGCGAGCGCGGGGCCGATCTTGCGGGTGCCCATCGCGAGGGGGAAGTTCCACGGTGTGATGGCGAGGCACGGCCCCACCGGCTGCTTCGTGACGAGGATGCGTCCCGTCCCGGCCGGGGACTGGGTGTAGCGACCGGCGATGCGGACCGCTTCCTCGGAGAACCATCGCAGGAACTCGGCGCCGTAGGCGACTTCGGATCGGCTCTCGGGGAGCGCTTTGCCCATCTCGAGCGACATGAGGTGGGCAAAGTCGTCGGCACGCGCGGTGATCTTTTCGAACGCGCTCCGGAGGATCTCGCCGCGCTGACGCGGAGGGGTCGCCGCCCAGTCGCGTCCGGCCGCCACGGCCGCGTCGAGTGCTCTGGCGGCGTCACCGGGCGAAGCATCTGCCACTCGGGTCAGTTCGTCGCCGGTGGCCGGATCGCGGACGGCGAAGGTGGCACCCCCTTCCGCGGCTACCCAGCGGCCGCCGAGGAACAGGTCTGTGGGAAGGGAACGGATCAACTCTGCGGTGTCCATTTCCTTATAATGCTTGATAGGACACCGTTCGTCATCAACCCGGCGGTAACCGCAGGTGAGAGTTAGTCTTCTCGCATGATCGACATCACGTCCACCGTCGAATGGCAGCAACTCGCCGCGCACCGGACGGAGGTCGAGTCGATACATCTGCGGGACCTCTTCGAGCAGGACCCTCAGCGTGCCATCCGGATGCACACCTCCGCGGGTGATCTGGCGATCGACTACAGCAAGCATCGGATCACCGACCGAACCCTCGAGTTGCTGCTCGATCTCGCGCGGGCCGCACAGATCGAGGACCGCCGCGACGCGATGTTCGCCGGCGAGCGGATCAACGTGACCGAGGACCGCTCGGTCCTGCACACCGCCCTGCGGCTGCCCCGCGGGTCGTCGCTGGTGGTCGACGGCGAGGACGTGGTCGCGCAGGTCCACGAGGTGCTCGACGCAATGGGTGCGTTCACCGATCGCGTGCGTTCGGGTCAGTGGCGCGGCGCCACCGGTGAACGGATTTCGACGGTCGTCAACATCGGAATCGGCGGCTCCGATCTGGGGCCGGTGATGGTCACCCGCGCGATGCGGCACTATGCCGACGGCCCCGAGGTGCGGTTCGTGTCGAATGTGGATCCGGCGGATCTGAGAGCGCGGCTCACCGGACTCGACCCCGCGTCGACGCTGTTCGTGGTGGCGTCGAAGACCTTCTCGACACTCGAAACCCTCTCGAACGCGACAGCCGCGCGACGATGGTTGATCGCCGCGCTCGGAGACGACGCGGTCGCATCGCATTTCGTCGCGGTTTCGACGCATCGCGAACGGGTCGCCGAGTTCGGGATCGATCCGGCGAACATGTTCGGATTCTGGGATTGGGTGGGTGGCCGCTACTCAGTGGATTCGGCGATCGGGCTGGCGGTGATGTGCGCGATCGGCCGAGAGCGGTTCGGGGAATTCCTGGCGGGTTTCCACACGATGGACACTCATTTCCGCACGGCACCGCTGGAAGAGAACGCGCCGGTTCTGCTCGGGATGCTGGGCCTGTGGTACACGAGTTTCCTCGGCGCGGAGTCGCGGGCGGTGTTGCCGTATGCCAATGATCTGGTGCGGTTTCCGGCGTATCTGCAGCAGCTGACGATGGAGTCGAACGGCAAGTCGGTACGGGTCGACGGGTCTGCCGTCGAATGCGCGACCGGTGAGATCTTCTGGGGTGAGCCGGGCACGAACGGGCAGCACGCGTTCTATCAGTTGTTGCATCAGGGCACGCATCTGGTGCCCGCCGATTTCATCGGGTTCGCACGGGCACTCGACGACCTACCCGGCCTCGACGGCAACGGATCGATGCACGCGATCCTGATGGCGAACATGCTGGCGCAGTCGAAGGTGCTGGCGTTCGGGAAGTCTGCGGAGCAGATCCGCGCCGAGGGCACCGCGGATGTGCTCGTGCCGCACAAGGTGATGCCCGGCAATCGGCCCTCGACGACGATCCTCGCGCCGCAACTGTCGCCGTCCACCCTCGGTCAGCTGATCGCGTTGTACGAGCACCAGGTGTTCGTACAGGGTGTGGTGTGGGGTATCGATTCGTTCGATCAGTGGGGCGTGGAGCTGGGAAAGGTCCAGGCCACAGCACTGCAGCCGGCATTGTCCGGCGGCGACGAACCCGCAACCGGCGACACCTCCACCGACGCACTCATCCGGACGTACCACCGGATGCGCGAAGAGTGACGCGTATCAGGCCGCGCGCGGATCCGACCAGGTCGGCGTCGTGTGGATCCGCCCCCTCGAATCGATGAGCCGGCCCGGGAGTTCGTACTGTTCGAGCCAGGACAGCGCCCCGATTCCCCGGTGCAGGGCCGTCGCCGCAGCGGCGTCCGCCCACACCGCATCCGCTGCCATGACGGTGACCGTGCTCCACAACTCCTCGTCACCGGCCGTTGCCCGCGAACTCATCGCGGCACCTGTCGGGAGCTCGACGATCCCGTGGTCGGGCAGCGACACCTGCCACCCGCCCGCCGGGCAGTGTCCTGCTGTCGCGATCGTCTCCCCCATCTGCACCAGGACCCCGCATTCGAGGACGGTCGCGACGAGCGTCGCCGCCCTGTCGGCGACGTCGGCGTGCGCGGTGGCGGTGATGTCGAGGCTCGCGCCCCACGGTGCGAGGACCGTGTCGTCGTCGAGCTGCACGTCGAGATAGCGCGGAATCGGATGGATCGGAGGCACCGACTTCTCGTCGAGCATCGCGTCGTCGCCCGCAACGGGATCGACCGCGCCGTCGGTCATCCGCGCGGCCCACAGCGCCGACCGCAGGAGTGCTGCCAGCCTGGGGCTCACGCGCACCGGTGTGCCCTGGGCCAGGTTCACGGCGTGGATCTCCGCGTCGCCGCGTTGCAGGTCGCATGCGGCCGCGGATTCTGCGATCACTGACCGCACGAGCTCTTCGGCTTCACCGAGTGCCGCGCACTCGGTGACTGCCAACGCGACGTCTTCCCCCCACCCCCGCCACTGCGTGCTGCTGATCATGACGGGCACCACCCGCAATCGTTTCTGGGACGTTGGTTTCCAGTATGCCTTGAATATTCGCGCCGGTCAGGCACCGAAATTGAGTTCAGCAGTCGTCAGATTCGAGACAGTATGCCCGCGGTGTCGACTCCTGTGGGCAGAGTGCCCAGTGCGATTCCCCAGTCGGAATCGAGTCGGCTCGCGCAGAACGCGTCGGCGACCGCCGGATGACCGTGCCGGACCAACTGGGCGCCCTGCAGCACCAGCGCCATGAGTTCGACGATGCGTCGGGCGCGGTATTCGATGTTCTCGAAGTCGGCGAGTTCCTTTCCGACGCGGGAGATCGCGTCGTCGAGTCGGCTGTCGGCGCCCTGCGCCAGTCGGACCTCGGAGAAGAACGCTTCGACGCTGTCGGGTTGTTTGACCATCGCGCGAAGTGCGTCGAGTGCAGCGACGTTGCCCGAGCCCTCCCAGATGGACATGAGCGGTGCCTCCCGATACAACCGCGGCATGCCCGAGTCCTCGACGTAGCCGTTGCCACCGAGGCATTCGAGTGCTTCGGCGCTGTGCGCGGGGGCGCGTTTGCACACCCAGTACTTGGTGATCGCCAACGCGATCCGGCGCAACGCCGCTTCCTGGTCGTCACTGCCCGCGCGGTCGGTCGCTCCGGCGAGCCGCATCATCACGGTGGTCGCCGCCTCGGATTCGACGACGAGATCGGCGAGGACGTTGCGCATGAGCGGCTGGTCGATGAGCAGCGCACCGAACGCCTTGCGGTGACGCGCGTGGTGCACGGCGCGCAGCGTCGCCGCCCGCATGCCGGTCGACGAACCGATCACGCAGTCGAGCCTGGTCATGTTGACCATCTCGATGATCGTGCTGACGCCGCGGCCCTCCTCCCCGACGAGCCAACCGATCGCGCCCTGGTATTCGATCTCGGACGACGCGTTGGACTTGTTGCCGAGCTTGTCCTTGAGACGCTGGATGTGTATGCGGTTGCGGCTGCCGTCCGGCAGTACACGCGGCAGCAGGAAACACGACGAACCGGTCTCGGTGTTCGCCAGGGTCAGGAACAGGTCGGACATCGGCGCCGAGGTGAACCACTTGTGCCCGACGATCGTGTGGGTGCCGTCGGCGTTGGGGGTCGCGGTCGTGGTGTTCGCGCGGACGTCGGAGCCGCCCTGTTTCTCGGTCATGGACATGCCCGCGATGAGACCGCGCTTGGACGACGGTTCGCGCAGGCCGAAGTCGTAGTGGGGGGCAGCGAGGAGCGGTTCGTAGAGCGCGGAGAGCTCGGGGTTGTGCCGCAGCGCGGGGATCGCGGCGTAGGTCATGGAGATCGGGCACATGTGCCCGGCGTCGGCGTGCCCCCACACGGAGAACTTGGCGGCGCGGGCGACGTGCGCGCCGGGGCGGGTGTCGCGCCAGGGTGCGCCGTGCAGGCCGTGCTCGACGGCGACGGTCATCAGATCGTGCCAGTGCGGATGGAATTCGACCTCGTCGATCCGGTTTCCGTACCGGTCGTGAGTGTGCAGCACCGGCGGGTGCTCGTCCGCGAGCCTGCCCCAGGTCTGCGCCTCGACGCCCCCGGCGAGTGCGCCGAGCTCACGGACCTCGTCCTCCGCCCAGGCCGCGCCCTCCCTGTGGAGTCCTTCGAGCAGGGACAGGTCGTCGGCCGCCTGGTACGGCACCAGGTCGGGGGCCTGGTTGAACACGTCGTGGGTGGCGGGGAAAGTCATGGTGGCGCTCCTTCGTGCCGGTGCGGCGGGATCGGGCCTGCGCCCGATGCCCGCAGCGCGAGGGTGACGAGATCGGGGACGGTGGTGGTGGTGGACGCGACGCCGGCCCGGAGCGGGCCGGTGAGGACTTCGCCGACTGCCCCGACGAGGGCAGCGGCCACGAGCTCGGGATCCTGCGGGGGAAGCTCGCCGGTGGTCACGCCGTGGCGGATCGCGTCGGCGAAGGCACCGGCGAAGGCGCGACGGAAGACGAGGCGCTCGGCGTCGACAGCAGCGTCGACGGGTTCGGCGAGCAGCGCGTAGGCGAGGGTGGGTTTCCGCAATGCGCGGGAAGCGAACGTCTCGACGACCCGCACGACACGCTCGGCGGCCGAACCCGCGGAGGCGACGGCCTCGACTGCGTCGACCTCGCGGCGGCACTGCTCACGGAAGACTCGGATCATGAGATCGGATTTGTCGGTGAAATGCCGGTAGACGGTGCCGGTGGCAACCCCGGCCTGTTCCGCGACGGCAGCGATGGACAGCCCCTGGTACCCGTGTTCGGTCAGCAGTGCGACCGCCGCGGATGCGATCGAATCGCGTTGCGCGTCGAGTCGTTGCTGCACAGCAGGGGTACGACGGTAGGCCACATCAAGAATTGAACCTTGATTCATCACTTGGGTCAAGAGAGTCGATACCTGGACAGCGAGTCGGAGATACCGTCGTCTTTGTGAATCGTCGCAACGACCGGACCGTCGAGGACAACGTCGGCCATAAAACCGACCGCCTCACCGTGGTGGACGAACTGTTTCTCCACCGGCACCGAGGGCTCGGCCTGCCGTCGGTGATGCAAGGCCTGTGGCGCACCGACGACCACGTAGGAGCACCCCTGCTCATCTCGCTGCACGACGCGTTGTCGCACGGCCCGCTGGGGCGGCGGGTCGTGCGCTCGAAGGTGCCCGGTGCCCGCCCCCGCTTCGAACCCACCGCCGTGACGTACCCCTTGCGCTACACCAACGATGCTCTCGGCGAAGGCGAGATCCTCGGCTGGGCCGATACCCAAGCGGAGATCGACCTCGACCCCGTGCGCGCACCGGGCTGGGCGCTCGGCGCCGCACCCACCGCAGACGGCGGCACCGTCGTGTCGCTCGTGTGCTCGCACGTCCTCACCGACGCTCGCGGACTGATCGAAGCAGTGGCCGATGCCCTTGCCGGGAAGATCGACGCCACCGAGAACGACGGAGCGTCCGACGCCCACGACTCCGATCTCCGCGACGCCCTGAGGCTCACCGGCCGGGTCGCCAAGGGACTGCGCAACGTCCGCTTCGGACGCCCACTCGGCAGCGCCCCGGCCTCTCCACCGACCCCACCTTCGCGACCAGTGCGGTCCAAGGCCCGCACCGCACTTGTCGATGTCGATGCCGCCGCATGGGACGATGCGGCGAATACCGCAGGCGGAACCCCCAACTCACTGTTCCTCTCGCTCACCACCGGCATCGCCCGACGCGCGGGGATCACGCTGCCGCTGCGCATCGCGGTACCGATCGACAAACGTGACACCGCCACGATGTCGAACGGGGTGACGATGACGGAGGTCGTCGCCGACGACGGCGACACGCCTGCAACATTGCGCACCAAGGCCTCGGCGGCCTATCGCACCCCGCCCGAAGGTGCTCCGTACGGGATTCCGGAGGAGATCCTCCAGCTGATGCCCGACCGGCTGGCCGCGCGCCTGGCCCGCGGGGCAGGAGAACGCGATCTGCTGTGCTCGAACATCGGCCGCACGCCGCCGCTGCTCGACACGTTCGGTCCGCATCGCAGCGGTGGTGTCGCCATGCGCGCCATGCATCCCGGTCTCGAGAAGCTGGAGGTGTCGACACCGACAAAACTGTCGTCGTACCTCAGCCGCAACCGCAACATCTATTCGCTCGCACTGGTCGCGCTGGACGAGGACGCATTCCCCGACGGAGCGACGTTGCGCCGGTGCCTCGACGACGAACTCGCCGCGCGAGGTCTCGAGCCTGTGCACTGGTGAGAGTCAGGCCGTCGGGGCCAGTGCCTCCACCAGACGTGTGCGCGCACGATTGATGCGGCTCTTGACGGTCTGCACCGGGATTCCTTGATGTTCGGCGATTTCGGCATAGCTGAGCTGCGCGTATTCACGGAGCACGACCGCGGAGCGATACTCGTCGGGCAGCTCTGCGAGCGCGCGGCGCACGGCGTCGACATCGACGACGCGATCGGCGACCGAAGGTTCGGAGCTTGCACCGAGGTCGATCTCGTCGACCGTGACCTCCCGACGCCGACGCACGGTGGCCAGGGCCGCATTCGCTGCGATGCGATGCAGCCACGTACTGAACTTCGCGGCGCCCCGGAACTTGTCGAGGTTCTGCCAGGCCGCCGTCAACGCGTCCTGGAGCGCGTCCTCGGCGTCGTGCCTGTTTCCGGTGATCTGGAGGCACACCGCCCAGGTCCTGGTTCGATAGGCGCCCACCAGCTCACCGAACGCTGCAGTGTCGCCGGCGCGGCACCGCTCGATCAGCTCGTCGTCATTCATCTACTCCCCCACGTCGTGGCGGTAGAGTACCGCCTTCGACCTCGGCCGGTGTTCACCATCCCTGGTCGAGCTCGTCCGGTCCATCGGAGCCGGAATTACCCAGGTCGATATCGAGGTCGTCGTACATGTCGGAGGTGTCCTCATCCCACGGGGACACACCGTCGTCCTGAATGATGCCGTCGCCGTCATCGAGCTCGGATACCGGCTCGGGTACGAGTTCGGAGGCGACGACCGCCGCGTCCGGGTCGACCGCCGCTCCCACAGCGGCCTCCCACAGATCATCGGGTACCGGTTCGAGGACACTGTCGGGAGACAGCCCCAAGGCCTCCCACAGAGAGACGTCCGAGTCGTTCATCGCATCACCTTCCCGGAGTCGGTCACATCAGGTCGGTCGAGTCGGGCGACCCTGCCGATCCGGTGTCGGGTTCGAGTGTGTAGACCTCGTCGGCATAGCCGTCCTGGTCGTAGTCGACACCCATGACGTCGGCCACGCCGTCGCCGTCGACGTCGATCATCACCGTGTCGACGATACCGTCGCCATCCATGTCGAAATTGCCTTCGTCGATCACGCCGTCCTCGTTGTGATCGAACAGTGCGCCATCGATGCGGCCGTCGCCGTCGAGGTCGACATACAGGGTGTCGGCCACCCCGTTGCCGTCACGGTCGACCGCGCCGTCGCCGAGTGCGGGGTTCGCGATCGGTCCCTGCTCCGACGTGGATCCGGGTCCGACACCGTAAGGATTCTGCGCCATCATATCCTCGTTTCTCGCTGCTCACCGTGCTGACAACAATGAGATGCCACGGCAACCGCAAATGTTCCCGAGTGACGACAATCGGTCGGAACGAGAACTACGACCAGTGCTCGGCAACCACCGTCGGCTGAGCGGTCGACGGGGTCGTTCCGGTCCCGTGAGCAGCGGAGTTCTCCGGAAGCCCGCGCACCGCGGCGAGGGCCACACCGGCCACGACCAGAGCGCCTGCCACCGCGATCCCCACGGGTCGAATCCAGCCGATCGCGCGGACACGCAGACTCCGTCTGCTGTTCTCGGCCACGATCAGTGCACCCTCTGCCACCACTGCGGGATTGTTCGGTGTGGCGAGAGACCCGAGGTGCGCCAATCTTCTGGTCAGCAGTGGGATCCGCGCCGAGCCTCCGGTGGTACAGAGGACGCCGAGTTCCTCCACCCCGAATCCGGCATCGGTCAATGTGCCCCACATCGTCTCGACCACGCGGTCGATGTGCGGCGTGATTGCCGCATCGAAGTCCTCACGGGTGAGCGTCACGGTGTGGTCGCAGCCGTCCAGCGTGACGACGATCGTGGCCGTGTGCTCGTCGGTCAACGATTCCTTGGCGCGCCGCGCCTGCTCGTCGAACTCGCGGTGCACGCCCAGCGGCGCCTGTTTCAGCTGCGTGGCGAACCCGGGGTCGCGCGTGGTGAAGACCTCCTCGGCCCATCTGCGGACGGCAGCGTCGAGGGTACGTCCACCGAGGGTGCCGTCACCTCGGGCCTCGACCACATCGAACCCGCCGGTGTCGGTCACGACGACGACGGCCGTATCGAGTGAGGTACCCCCGACGTCGCACACCGCGAGGACCGTCCCGCGCCGGAGCGTCCTGCCCTGGGTGCAGTACTCCACCGTTGCCCGCGCCTCGGAAACCGTCATGATCGTGCGCGCATCGATTCCCGCCCGCGCCGCGGCGTCGGCGAGCGTCCGTACCTGCTGCTCCGACCAGGAATCCGGATGAGTCAGGACCACGACCTTCGGACGTTGCCCGTGATGTGCGGTGAGAGTCCGCTCGTACACAACTTCGAGGGGCCGGACCGCATCGTCGACAACCAGCGACTCGACCGTCCCGCGCACCGGATTAGTGTGCGCAGCAACAGTATTCGATGCACCGAAATCGATCGACAGAATCCAGCCGGACAACGAACCCCCTCTACGAACACACCGTTTCGTCCGACATCATGCCCTATACGATTCTGTTATCAACCGTGGGTCCGCCAGATGGTGGTATAGGCCCGGGTGAGCACCGTCAGGGCCGCATCCTCGGCAGCGGTGGACGCGGTCAACGTGCGTTGCTGAACGGCCGCGAGCCGCTGCGCCGCCGCGTCGCGGATCGCACCCGGGGGGGCCGACGCGGGCATCCGCAACCGCTCTGCGAACGTCCGACCACGCAACAGGTCGGCCAACTCCGCGACCAGCGGCGCCGACGGATCCGCGCGCAACAGCGCCCGCAACGCCCGCAGCAACAGCACCGGAGTCAACGCAGGATCGTTCTCCAGCCCGAATGCGATCGACCGGATGTGCTCCCGCGCGGGATGACTGTAGGCGAGCGAGTCGATCTCCTGCAGGATCCGACCGGCACGTTGCAGCACCGCGTATTCGCGCAGCGAAGTGTGCAGCACCTCGCGGAGACGGCCGATACCCGACCGTTCGGTCAGCCAGGCCCCCAGCGCGTGCGCACCACCGGTGGCCACCTGCCGTCCGTGCACGAGCCCGTACTCGCCGACGAGGTCGAGCAGTCGCTCGACGGTCGGTGCATCCACCGGCATCGGGTCGCCGACATCGATGATGTCGAACAACTCCCCACCGGGCGGACCCGCCAACGAACGCAACGCCCGCGCATCGGTCTCGGTGAGCCGGCCCGTGTGGCTGGTCTCCGCCAGCAGTCCCGCGACGGGAATCACCGAGCCGACGAGTCCGGGCAACTGGCCGGCCAGCACCGCGGCATGTTCGGCGGCGTGGCCGAGCGGATCGCGTCGGCCCAACGCTCCCTCACCGAATCCGTCGGCGCGCGAGAGCACCCCGAGCGTCGTCAGCGGGGTGAAGCCGAGCTGGTGCAGGAAGTCGACCTCGTCGGCGCGCGGTGCGGAATCGAACAGGAAGATCGCCGCGTCGGCATCCACCGATGCCGTGCGGGTCTGTTCGTATCCGTCGATCAACGCGCGCCGCGTCGTGGCAGCGTTGTCGACCGTCAATGTCGCAAGCCCCGGCGTGTCGATGAGGGTGATCTCCGACAGCGACTGGGACGGCAGAAACCGCTGCACATAGGCGATGTCGGTGGGCGGGAAGGCCGGTTCGACGGTGCCCCCGAAACTCAGGGGCTGTGGGACGACGCTGCCGTCGAGCTTGACCACCTCGGCGCGCGACGGCGCCCCGTTGCTGTAGACGGTGACGACGTTGGTCGCCTCCAGCGCGGCCGTCTCCGCCAGCGGCGCACCGATCAGCGCATTGACCAGCGTCGACTTACCTGCCTTGAGACGACCGACGACGACGATGCGCGGCGGCGAGAACAGGATCGCCCCGATCCGCGACGCGTGCGACGGAAGGTCGCCGCCCAGATTCGCGAGGGAATGCAATGCCGACTCGATTCGAGCGTGCACCGGGTCGTTGCTTCGCGGGGAGCCCCCGCCCTGATACATCAACTCTGTAGCCCTGAACTCAGCGTCCCCGAAGCCTGGGACCCCGCAAGCAGCTTCTCGATCGCGTCGATCCGGTTCTGCACGATCTTCCGGTTCTTCGCCAACCGCTCGAGGGTCTTCTCTCGGGTCGCGGTGTCGAGCCGGGCCGCTTCCTGCGCTTCCTTCAACTGGCTCTGCAGATCGTCGATCCGGGCCTTGAGGTCGTCGCGGTGGCGCAGCACTATCTCCGGCCGCCCCACCGACAGCGCAGACTCGAGCATGCGTGAACTGCTGGTGCGGGTCGCGGCCAAGGTCTCACGCAACCAGTTGAGCAGGTTGGTCTTTCCCGTCCGCATCGCCTTGTAACCGAGATTGACAGCCACCCACACCACTCCGGCCACGGCACCGACACCGATGACCGCGCCGAGCATCGATGTGCCGATCATGCCCATCGTCAGCACACTCGGGTCGAGCAGTCCCTGACGCTTCGAGCCGACCTCTCCCGCGCTGATGGTGCCCGTCTGCATCCCAGCCCACACGAGTTCGCGGATCTCCGACCACTGCGGTGAATTCGGGCCGAACAGTTCCGCAACGATCGCTTCGAGGCGTTCGAGGAACACCTGCGCCGCCGATTCCATTGCCGCGAGCAGATCGGTCTGCATGTCGGCGGTGAAACTCTGTGCGCTGCGCCGCATCACCTCGAGCGACGACTTGTTGACCCGAGTGGTCCACTGCTGTCTGATCCGGTCGAGTTCCCCGTCGAGGTGGGTCAGCGCGGCCTGGCGGGCCAGCGTCAGATCACGAGCGAGGTACTGCTCCCACTGCTGCGACCGATTCTTCAGGTCCTGCAGACGATCGCATTCCGCGGTGAGATCGGCGGTGGCGGTGGCGCTGTCTTCGACGACCGCGATATCCGAGGCAACCCGTTCATCGACGCGACGAAGCCCCTCGAGGAGGGTGCGAAGCGTATCCGCCTGGGGCAGTTCGGCTCTCTCGTCGAGCAGGACATCGATCTGCTCGCGCAGTTCGATGATGCCCGACGCACGTTCGGCTCGATCCCTCGCAGGACCGGGTGGCATCTGCGCGGCGAGTCCGGCACGCAGGCTCGACACGCCCAGCACCGGTATCTGCCGCTGCAGGTGACGTTCGATCAACATGCGGTCCTCGGCCACGATCGGACGCCACCGTCGCAGGTTCTTGTCGGTCTTGGTGACTGCGACGACCACCGATTCCACCGACGCGGACGCATCGCGCAGGAAATTCATCTCGGGTTCGGTCAGGGGTGTGGAGGCGTCACACACCATCACCAGAACGGAGGCCTGGCGTGCCGACTGGGTCGCGAGCGCCGTGTGAGAGGCGACGAGCCCACCGGAACCCGGGGTGTCCACGACGACAGCACCGCCGAGCACCGGCCGCGCGATCGCGACGACCGCGCCGGTCGGCAGGTCTTCGATCGTGGGATCGGAGACGCGCGCACCGGTGCTCGTGATCCAGTCCGGGAGTTCGGCGCGGGCGATCGGCACGCTCCGATCGGCGTACAGCAGTTCAGCGGATCCCGGTGGGTGCCGATCGTCGGGCGGAACGAACCGCACCGCTGCGGACGTCGTGGTTTCGACCGCGGACGGCGACGCATCGAGTTCCCCGACGAGCGCGTTGACGAGCGCGCTCTTACCGCGCTGCACCTCACCGACCACGACGACGGTGCGACGCTGCACAGACGCCTTCGATTTGGCCAGGGCGAGGTCGGCCGTGGCATTGCGGCCGTAGGCGCGCAGCACCTTCACCGACGCCTCTACCAGCACATCCACGTCGACAACCGCAGAACCGGTCGTCGTTGCAGTGGAGTGCGCAGGCTGCGTGGTCCGGGTCCCTGTCACCAACGCCTCCTCTCCTGCATCGGACGCGACATTATCGGACCCGGGAAAACCGGGCATTACCGGACATGCGCGTCCTCCACCGACCCCCGCTGCGACAGGCCGTCACGTAGAGTGCGGAGATCATGTCCGAGACGCTCGTCACAACCCCGGATGGCACCGTCCGCGGAGTCCGCAGCGGCGACCTCCTCGCGTGGCGGGGCATCCCCTACGCCGCGCCTCCGGTCGGTCCGCTGCGACTGCGCGCGCCGCAACCCGTGGAGCCGTGGCCGGGTGTCCTCGATGCGACACGCTTCGGGAACGCCGCGAGCCAACATCCGCGCGGCCTCGTGACAGGCGCAGGCACCCGTGTCACCGCCGGCGAGGACTGCCTGACACTCAACGTGCTCGCCCCGACGGGCAACGTCCACGCGCCACGGCCGGTGATGATGTTCATCCACGGCGGCGCCTTCACCATGGGAACCAGCGCGTTGTCGCTCTACGGCGGCGAATCCCTCGTACGCGGCGGCGACATCGTGTACGTCTCACTCAACTACCGTCTCGGTGCGCTCGGCTACCTCGACTTCTCCGAATTCTCCGACGCATCGGGGCCTTTCGCTTCCAACCTCGGCCTGCGCGACCAGGTGGCCGCGCTCGAATGGGTTCAGCGCAACATCGCCGCGTTCGGCGGAGACCCCGGCAACGTGACCATATTCGGTGAGTCCGCGGGCGGCACGTCGGTCACCACCCTCCTCGCGACCCCTGCCGCGCGGGGACTGTTCGCGCGGGCCATCGCGCAGAGCCCCGCGCCGGGACTGGTGAACACCGTCGACCGCAGCCGCGAATGGGGTCGACGCTTCATCGAGCTGCTCGGCGCCGACACAGACTCCGCAGCGAAGGCACTGTCGGACGCAACACCGGCCGAACTGGGTCGTACGGGCTCTCGCGTCGGCGCGTCGGTCCTGCGTTCGACGCCGGGGCTGCATCCGTTCGGTCCGGTCGTCGACGGCGACTACCTGCCGGTTTTTCCGCTCGAGGCGTACGAGAAGGGCACCGCACACGCGGTTCCCCTGATCATCGGCACCAACGACCGCGAGGGCGCGCTGTTTCCGCGGTTCCTCGACGCGCTTCCCACCAACCCGCAGCGAATCGACAAGATGTTCGCGGGCACCGATCCCGACGCGCACGCTCGTGTCACTGCCGCGTATCCCGGTTATCCCTCGGAACGCGCCGCCATCGACCTCGGCGGCGACACCACCTTCTGGTATCCGTCGGTGCAGATCGCGCAGGCCCACGCCCGGCATGCACCGACGTTCACCTACCGCTACGATTTCGCTCCCCGCCTGCTGCGGTGGACGGGCTTCGACGCCACGCACGCCGTCGAATTGTTCGCTGTGTTCGGGCAAGCAGACGAACTGCTGGGCAAACTCCTGACCTCCGCGGGCGGGCGTCGCAATCTGCGGGCGGTCTCCGCATCGGTGCAGCGGCAGTGGCTGCAGTTCGCGCGACACGGCGAGCCGTTGCCGTCGTGGCCGCACTACGACGAAACCGACCGCGCGACCATGGTGTTCGACGTGCCGACCCGCGTCGAGCACGATCCTCGAAGCGAACGTCGGCTCGCGTGGGAGGGCTACCGGGGCTACGCCGCCGCACTCGGGTAGACACCGCTCTCGGGTAGCCACTGTTTCTCACACGGACACTGCACTCACATGGACACCGCGCTCACATGGACACGGTGAGGATGAAGACAACATCCTCGAGTGCTTCGACGCTGTGTCGCGCGGCCGGGATGATCAACAGATCTCCCGACGACCCCTTCCACGAATCCTCTCCCGCGATCAGCTGGAGTTGACCGCTGAGGACCTGCAGGGTCGCCTCGCCCGGGCTGTCGTGCTCGCGCAGTTCGCGGCCGGCCTGCAATGCGACGACGGTCTGCCGCAGGCTCTTGGCGTGCCCACCGAAGACGGTGTGCGAGCTGCGTCCGCTGCTCGAAGTGGCGGCGAGTTTCAGTTGCTGGCGAGCCAGTGCGGTGAGCGAGAGCTTGTCCATGGTTCGCAGTATGGCGCACCGGAAGACGCGACACTCAGATTCGGATGTACCTGATCCAGCGGAATCGCGTTCCGGACGTCGACGTCGTCCATTCGCCTGTGTCTGCAGGGGTCCACTCCGGCCCGATCGCCGGCGCGACCGCGTCGCCGTCGACCTCGAGATCGACCTCCGTGACGAGCAAATGCGTCGCATGTTCCATGGCCTGCGCGTAGATCTGGCCACCGCCCATCACGACGACCTCACCGTCGACCGCCTTCAGCGCCTCGTCGACGCTCGACGCGGTGACAGCGCCGTCGGCCGCCCACTCGGGATTGCGGGTGATCACGACGTTCCGGCGACCGGGCAGCGGCCGGAATCGCTCCGGCAACGAGTCCCAGGTGAGGCGACCCATCACGACGGGCAGGCCCATCGTCGCGTTCTTGAAGAACGCCATGTCTTCGGGGATGTGCCACGGGATCGCGCCGTCGCGGCCGATCACACCACCGTGGGCCTGCGCCCAGATCAGCGTGACGTGGTCGCTCACACCGCCACCGGTGCCTTGATCGCGGGGTGATGCCGATAGTCGACGATCTCGACATCGTCGAAGCGGTAGTCGAAGATGGAGTCGCGCTGCGCCAGCTTCAACGTCGGATACGGGTATGCCTCGCGGGTGAGCTGCTCGGTGACCTGCTCGATGTGGTTGTCGTAGATGTGGCAGTCGCCGCCGGTCCAGATGAACTCGCCCACCTCGAGCCCGGTCTGCTGCGCCACCATGTGGGTGAGCAGCGCGTAGCTGGCGATGTTGAACGGCACGCCGAGGAACATGTCGGCGCTGCGCTGGTACAGCTGGCAGCTGAGCTTGCCGTCGGCGACGTAGAACTGGAAGAACGCGTGGCACGGCATGAGCGCCATGTCGTCGAGGTCCGCGACGTTCCACGCCGAGACGATCATGCGACGCGAATCGGGGTTGTTCCGGATCGTGTCGATGACGCCGGAGATCTGGTCGATGTGCTGCCCGTCGGGTGTCGGCCACGAGCGCCACTGAACGCCGTAGACGGGTCCGAGTTCACCCTCCTCGGATGCCCACTCGTCCCAGATCGTCACTCCGTGTTCCTGCAGCCACTTCACGTTCGAGTCGCCGCGAAGGAACCACAGCAACTCGTACACGATCGACTTGAGGTGGACCTTCTTCGTCGTGATCAAAGGGAAGCCCTGCGCGAGGTCGAAGCGCATCTGGTGTCCGAACAGGCTGCGTGTGCCGGTGCCGGTGCGGTCGGACTTCGGCGTCCCGGTGTCCAGGACCAGGCGCAACAGATCTTCGTACGGCGTCGGGACAGTCACGAACAGCAGTCTAGGCGGAGCTCTACGAAGTAGCCTTACCGCATGCCGGAGCTCCCCGAAGTGGAAGCACTCGCCGTGTTCCTGCGAGAACACGCGCTCGGGTCGGTGGTGGGTCGCATCGACGTCGCGGCGCTCAGCGTGTTGCAGACCGCCGATCCCCCGATCACCGCTCTGCAAGGCCACGATGTCACCGGCGCCCGCCGGTTCGGCAAGTTCCTCTCCGTCGACTGCGGTGATCTGTCGCTGATCACTCACCTGTCGCGGGCCGGGTGGCTGCGGTGGCGGGGCGAGCCGTCGCAGGCACCACCGAAGCTCGGCAAGGGGCCGCTCGCGCTGCGCGTGCACCTGTTCCGCCCCGACGCCTCCACCCCCGCGTTCGATCTCACCGAGGCCGGCACCAAGAAACGCCTGGCGGTCTGGGTCGTCCGCGACCCGGCCCACGTCCGGGGTATCGCGCGGCTCGGGCCGGACGCCCTCGCCGTGACCGCCGACGAGTTCGGCGCACTGCTCGCAGGCAGTACTGCACGGCTGAAGACTCTTCTCGTCGACCAGTCGGTGCTCGCCGGGATCGGCAATGCGTACTCCGACGAGATCCTGCATGTCGCCCGGTTGTCACCCTTCGCCACCGCGTCGCGCCTTACCGGCGAACAGGTCGCTGTGCTCTACGACGCGATGCGCTCGGTCCTCATCGACGCCGTCGACAGGTCGGTGGGCCAGGACGCCGCCCGGCTGAAAGGGGAGAAACGCTCGGGGTTGCGCGTGCATGCCCGGACAGGGCTGCCGTGCCCGATCTGCGGCGACACCGTCCGCGAGGTGTCGTACTCCGAACGGTCCTTCCAGTACTGCCCCACCTGCCAGACCGGCGGGAGGATCCTCGCCGACCGCAGGATGTCGCGGTTGCTGAAGTAAGGTCCCCGACGTGGACTTCTCGACCCGCTCGAGCGCGGCGGTCCGGTCGCTCGCACCCGGTTACTTCGCTCTCGTCATGTCCAGCGGGATCATCTCGATCGGCCTCCATCTCCGCGGATTCGACGTCGCCTCGCTGGCCCTGCTGATCGTCGCGGCCGTCGCCTTCGCAGTACTGGTGGTGTTCTCGACCTGGCGACTCGTGTCGTTCCGAAGTGCCCTGCGCGCGGACATGGCCGATTCGTCGCGGGCGTTCGGGTTCTTCACCTTCATCGCAGGCAGCAACGTGCTGGGTGTGCGCCTGATGATGCAGGGCTGGCATTCGACCGCCGCAGTGCTGCTCGTCGTCGCCGCACTGACCTGGCTGGTCCTCGGATACGTCATTCCGTGGACCGCGGTTCTCGGCACCACGCAGCGCCCCGTGCTCGCCAAGGCCAACGGCACCTGGTTCATCTGGGTGGTGGCCAGCGAATCGGTGGCCATCGCCGCAGCCACGTTGCAGCCCGTCTACCAGGACCTGAACCGGCTGCTGGCTGCGGTCGCGGTCTTCGCCTGGGCAGTGGGTCTGTTCCTGTACGCCGCGGCCGGGATATTCGTCGGCGCACGGATGCTGCAGTATCCGCTACGCCCCACCGACCTGACCGCACCGTACTGGGTCGCGATGGGTGCCTGTTCGATCACCGTGGTAGCCGGTGCGCGGATCGTCGAGATGGACGACGCACCCATGGTCGACGCCACCCGTGGATTGATCGCCGGCCTCGCCGTGGTGATCTGGGCGTTCGCCACGTGGCTGTTCCCGCCTCTCATCGCGGCCGGTTGGTGGCGGCATCGCGTCCACAAGGTGCCGTTGACGTACGACTCGTCGCTGTGGTCGATCGTCTTTCCTCTCGGCATGTACGCCGTCGCGGGGATCTATCTCGGCCAGGCCGATGACCTGCCACTCGTCGGTGCGGTCGGTGCGGCCGAACTGTGGGTCGCAGCGGCGGTGTGGCTGGTGGTGTTCGTGTCGATGCTGCGCCACCTCTGGACGACGCTCCTCCGCCCTCGCGGCCTTTCCGCATAGTTCGCACTCCTGACAGAACGCTGCATGGGCCCGGTTACGGTGGTCTGGTGAGCGTCGAACTGCTGGACACCGACACCGTGCACGGCCACCTGCATGTCCCCGAGGGTGAGCCTCGTGGCGCGATCGCCCTCACTCACGGTGCCGGCGGCAACTGCGACGCAAAAATCCTGCAGTTGATGTGCGGCCGCTTCGCCGAACACGGGCTCCTCGCGCTGCGCTACGACCTGCCGTTCAGGCGACGCAACCCGAAGGGGCCTCCACAACCGGCCCGCGCCGCCGAAGACCGGGCGGGGGTGGCCGACGCCACCGCATCATTGCGGGAGCGGCACACCGGCCCCATTCTGGTCGGCGGCGTCTCCTACGGAGGACGTCAGACGTCGATGCTCGTGGCGGAGCAGCCCGAGATCGCCGACGCACTCGTACTGCTGTCCTACCCGCTGCATCCCCCCGGGAAGCCCGAGAAGGCCCGCACCGAACATCTGCCCGGCATCACTGTGCCGACGGTGTTCGTGCACGGCGTCCGCGACCCGTTCGGCACAGTCGACGAAGTCCGCGAGGCCGCAGCGATGGTGGTGGGAGCTACAGCGTTGATCGAGGTACCGGCTGCCGGTCACGATCTGAGCCGCACGAAGTCCGACCCGTCCGACCGGACGGTCACCGCGGTACTCGATCTGCTGGGAGACTCCCTGTGAACGACATGCCCGACGCGATCACCGAAGCTCCGATCGACACGCTGCTGGCAGAACTGCGAGACCGTCTCGACGACACCGCCACCAACCCGGAAACACTGCGCAGCCTGCTCGAGGCGGTGCTCCTGGTCGGGTCGGGACTCGAACTCGACTCCATGTTGCAGCGCATCGTGCAGGCCGCGGTATCGCTGCTCGATGCCCGATACGGGGCACTCGGTGTTCGCGCCGTCGACGGCGGCCTGTCGGAGTTCGTCTACGAGGGCATCAGCACCACGCAGCGCGGCAGGATGGGGCATCTGCCGGAGGGCCGCGGCATCCTCGGTTTGCTGATCAACGATCCTCGTCCGGTGCGGCTGGCCGATCTGTCGAAACATCCGGCCTCGATCGGGTTTCCCCCGAACCACCCGCCGATGAAATCCTTCCTCGGCACCCCGATCATGATCCGCGGCAAAGTATTCGGCAGCATCTATCTGACCGAGAAGCTGGGAGAGCCGGAGTTCACCGAGGAAGACGCGGTGATCCTGAAAGTGCTGGCGACGTCCGCCGGAATGGCCGTCGACAACGCGCGGCTGTTCGAAGGATCGTTGACCCGCGAGCGGTGGCTCGCGGCGATGGCCTCCATCAACGCACGTCTGCTCGTGGGTGGTTCGGTCGACGAAACGCTCAGTCTGCTCACCGGTCAGGTTCGCGAACTAGCTCGCGGCGCAGGCGCTTTCGTGGTCCTCGTCGACGGGTCGCACGGCACGCTCCGAGCCGCGTCACCGACGGCCCCTGCAGCCGACACGGTACGCATCGACCTGACCGACACACCGGTGTTGCATGCACTCAAGACCCGGCAGGCGGTTCTCACCGACACGCTGACGGGATTACCGTCGGCGGGGAACGGCAACGAGGGCAACGCAATCGTGCTGCCGCTGTCGGCGACGTCCACGATCACCGGCGTGCTCATCGTCACCCGGGAAGCGGGGTCCGACCCGTGGGACGACGAGGAGATCGCGCGTCTCGACTCGATGGCAAATCTCGCGGCAGTGGCACTCGAATTCGCCGAGCAGCAACGCAAGAAGCGACTTCTCGACGTCCTCGCCGATCGCGACCGCATCGCACAAGACTTGCACGACAACGTGATTCAACGATTGTTCGCAACCGGAATGAGCCTGCAGAGCGTACTGATGCCCGGCACCGACACCGAGCGCGTCACCGACGTGGTTCATCACGCCGTCGAACAACTCGATCGTACGGTCCGCGAGATCCGCACGACCATATTCGATCTGCACACGACGGGAGCCTCCGCTGGGACCAGCCTCCGGCGGCGACTACTTGACGTCGTCGGCGATCTCAGCATCCACTCGACAGTTGCACCCAATGTTCAATTCATCGGTCCGATAGACACATTGGTTCCCGACCGCATCCACCCTCATGCCGAAGCCGTCCTGCGCGAAGGCCTGAGCAATGCGCTGCGGCACTCGCAATCCGAGAACATCACGGTGTCGGTGACCGCCGAGGACGATTTCAGCATCGAGATCCTCGACGACGGCACCGGACTCCCCTCCACAGCACGACGAAGCGGGCTGGCCAACCTCGAACGCCGGGCCACACAGTGCGGAGGCGTATGCCTCATCGGACCCGGCGACGACGGCGGCACCCGGTTGTCGTGGCGAGCTCCGATCTGAATCGAACTGCAGCCGAGCAAGACTAGGAGTGCCCCTGCTCCTTGCTCTTACGCAGCTCGGTCGCCAGGACCGCGGCCTGGGTGCGGCGCTGCATCCCGAGCTTGGCCAGCAACCGCGACACGTAGTTCTTCACCGTCTTCTCGGCGAGGAAGAGCCGCTCGGCGATCTCACGATTGGTCATGCCCTCACCGATCAGCTCGAACACCGCCTTCTCCTGATCGGACAGCTCCGCGAGCGGATCCGCGGTCCGCGACGCGCGGATCCGATTCATCAGGGCGGCGGTGGCGCGGCTGTCGAGCAGAGAGCCGCCCTCGCCCACGGTGCGGACCGCCGACACGAGGTCGGTGCCGAGGATCTGCTTGAGAACGAACCCCGACGCACCCGCCATGATCGCATCGAACAGCGCCTCGTCGTCGGAGTACGACGTCAACATCAGCGCGCGCAACTCCGGCATCCGGGCACGCAACTCCCGACAGAGTTCGACGCCGTTGCCGTCGGGAAGCCGAACGTCCAGCACTGCGACGTCGGCGCCACTACCTGGAATCCGGGCCAGCGCCTCACCCACGGACGCGGCCTCACCCACGACGGTGAAGTCAGGGACGCTGCTGAGCAGGTCCACCAGTCCGCGTCTCACGATCTCGTGATCGTCGACGAGAAATATGCGGGGCATCGCACGCACCTTTCGTTCAGCTCGATGGTGCCATCGTCGCAGCTCCCCACGACCGTATTCGCCTCAGGGCCATTCGACGTCAGTTTCGGGACCTTTGCCCCCTGCACCCTCCCGCGTCCGTGCGAGAGGCTCGTACTACACCGGGACATGTGTCGGCACCTAGTGATGGCCGGATGAGGAGGGTAACAATGACCGTCGATTCCGAAACCTGGTCGCACAGCGATACGGAGATCATTGCGCGCGCCGTCATCGAGGCGCCTTCGGTGCACGACACTCAACCGTGGAACCTGCGACTCCCCGGTTCCGCCGCGGAGCTCGACGAACGCCTCGAATTCGCAGACCCGGGCGCGGATCCGCTACGCCCGGACCGGCTCATCTCGTGCGGTACCGCCGTGGCCCATCTCGAGCTCGCGATGCGCGTCCTCGGCAGGCAGACCCGCACCGATCTGTGTCCCGACCCCGGTCGTCCCGCGCTCGTCGCGCGTATCGAGACGCGCGGGTCTGCTGTTCCCACGAGCTCGGACCTGCGGCTCTACGCGGCGATCTCGCATCGCAAGAGCCACCGCGACGCCTTCGCAGACATCCCTGTGCCCGCCGAGACCATCGGCGACGTCGTATCCGCAGGCGCCCGCGTTCCTGGCGTCGGGATCCGTCTGCTGGCGTCCGATGAGGCCCCTGCTCTCGCCGACATGCTCACCTACTCGGCCGAGGCCAAGCGACGCAATCCTCATTATCAGCGCGAAATGTTCTCTTGGATGTCGCATTGGCAGCCGGACGGCAACTCCGAGGTCGTCGAGCATTGGGATGCCACTCTCGACGAGAACGGTGCCGCTGGGAAAGCACTGATCACCAGTGACGTGCCCGACCCCTCGGCGCTGGCCGACGCGATCGACCGCGAGACCGTCCTGCTGTTCAACGCTGCTTCGGCCGACCCGATCGATCTGGTCCGGATCGGAATGGCCACCGAGCGTGCATGGCTGGCGGCGGTCGATGCCCGCCTCTCTGCGTCGGTCCTCACCCATCCGCTCAGGATCGAAGACTCCGCCGATCGCCTCGGCGCACGATTGGGAATGGCCACCCCGCCGCAGCTGATCATGCGGATCGGATTCTGACTGTGAGGAAGGATCGCCGAAGGTGACACAAGAACTCACCGCCATCGAACTGGAGGAACCGTCGAGTTCCGATCTGTTCCAGACTGTTCTGGACATGGCGCAGGCAGCGAAGGCCGGCAACACCTCGGGGTGGCTGGCGGCGCGCTACAGCGGTCTCCCCCTCGAAGACCTCGCCTACACCTGCACGGAAATGCTGGGAATCCTCATCGAGAACAACGCAATCCGTGAGGGTGTACACCCGGCCGACATGTGGCGTCGCGTGCGAACGGCCGGCGTCGACGAGTTCGGCTGACCAGGTCGACAGCTTCGGCGCAGTCGGGTACGACGGAAGCCTATGGCGACGAATCATATTGCGCCCAGCTTCACCGCGGGGGTCGCGCTGAACAGAGCGCTGTCTCATCGACACTCAGGGACAAATCGACGACACGCTGTCCGGTGAGTTGGTCGAACGTCGGCGAATTCTCCAACTCGAAAACGCGCCACTTCGGGTGCTGACTGACCCCTCAGCGCCGCCCACGCCGCCAGAGGAACGTCCCCGTCGGACTCGGAAGGAACTCGCGGGGTGGGAGCTGCGTCGACGGTGTCCGGTGCTCCCTCGAGCTCGTTGCTCGGGGCAGGTTCCTCGGCCGGCGGCGTGGGCGCGCGGCCACCGGCGGATCGTCCGGGTGTTGGCCGACGGCAGCATCGCGGGCGAGCCGCGTGCCCACGCGTACCGAAAATGTCGAGGTGGGGCCGACGAGGAATTCATGCGCCACAGCACTTTCCGGGAGAGCTCCTGAGAATCATCGCGCGGTCGCGGGTGACCTGAGTGCGGCGGGAACATTTCGCCTGCCACCGAGGACCGAGCATGGGCGGATCGCCCGAATCCTGCCATGTCCACGACCACCGGTAGCCGAGAAATCAACACTGAACTACACTGTTAATAGCCGTTAGGAGGATGTTGTGACCGTCGCAGACGATCGTCACGCCCGGGGCCCCGCCGAACAATACGCCGCCGGCACCCTGTCGTTCGAGGATGCACTGACCCGCACCGTCGGACACCCCGTCGACCGCACCGCCGTCGCGGGGGCGCTCGACTACCTCGCCTCCCTGGGCTCCGCGCAACCGCAGGGCGCACTCTCGCGCCACGACGCCGAACTCCTCGACGACGCCGGCTTCACCGACGACGGCGAACACGCCAGCTTCTCCGTCGCGCTGGGACGGGCCCAGACCATGAGCGAGCTGCGTCGCACCGCCCTCACCCCCACCGAGGTCGCGGACCTGCTGCAGGTCAAGGCCCCCCGGGTCCGCCAACTCACCTCGATCGAACGCAAACTCTGGGCCCTCGACGACGTCGACCGACGCGGACGCCTGTACCCGAAGGCGCAGTTCACCGACACCGGGATGGTGCCGTACCTCGACCGGATCCTGCCCCACCTGCCCACCGACCTGCACCCCCTCACCGTCAACGCGGTGCTGACCATGCCGCGCGACGACCTCACCGTCGACGGTCACCGCGCCTCGGTCATCGAGTTCCTCACCGCCGCGGCAGCAGAGAAAGACCTTCCCGCTGTCCTCGAGGTCGTCGCACGCGCGACGAGCCTTAGCTAGTGGCCACGACCACCCCACCCCCGATCGCGGACATGCGCGACGCAGGGGTGCGCGACGACGAGCTGGTCACCCTCGCGGCCGGCACCCGCCGTCTCTGGCGTATCCACGCCACCGACGGCGCTCATGTACTGCCGTGGCACGGCTTCCGCATCCACGGACCGCTGCTGCGTTTCGACCACCATCCCCGGCCGAGAGCCGACCACCCCCGCTACGGCATCTGGTACGGAGCCAGCAGCCCACGCGGCGCCCTCGCCGAGGTCTTCCAGGACACGCGAGTGATCGACCGAGTCCACCGCGCCCCGTATCTCTCGGCTCTGACCCCCGGCCGCCCACTGACACTGCTCGATCTCGGAGGATTCGCCGGCGGCACCTGGCCGACCCGGCTCGGCTGCAACCACTCCCTCGACTCCGGCCCGCACTCTAGATCCCAGGCGTGGGCCAGGGCGATCCACCGCGCCCACCCGCACCTCGACGGGATCGCGTACCGCGGCAGATTCGCCGGTGAGCTGTGCGTGGCACTGTTCGAGCAGGCCGCGGACGCCTTCCCCACCCACCCGGTGTTCTCACTGCCGCTGTCCCACGTGGGACTTACACGCCGTATCGACAGCGCGGCAGTGGAATTGGGATACCACGTCGTCTGACCGGCCGCGCACGGGGACATCAGGCAGGTCAAGACCCGCAGACACCCCGCAGGCGCGTCCTCTGGGTCGCCGAACTCGCCCGACAGCGGCCCGGTGCCGCTGCATGATCGCGCCTGTACAACAAACCGGAGGGCACTCCAGCCGATCCGATTCCGGGTCCGCTTCCCGGACACAGCGGTCGAGCACCGAGTTCCTGCTCGCCTGTGGCTCCGCGCGCACGAACTTCTCGGCCCGGGCAAGCTGTGGGTGTGCGGGCGGAAATGCCCGACATGGGACGGCATCGACCAACCATGCCGTCGGCAGCTTTGGGCAGCGTCACTGTCGCCAGTGGTATCCATCGCGAGGTCACTCGTGTTGGCTCTGACGTCGGCGTCGATATCAAGGATTCCTCGCTGAGGACCACCTACGGGCAGCCGGAGACACGATCCCGGTGGCTCTACCTGTTTCAAATACCGGACGTTGATTCTCTGACGGTGCGCCGAGCTTTCGAAGTGCGCTGGCGGCGGGCGATCCCCAGATGCTGAATTGCCAAGAGAGCAGCAAGAAGCGCAATCGGCAGGTAGAAGCCGTATACGCCCAACAACGACGGCGTGGACGACATCGCCTCAGAAAATCCGAGCACCGAGGCCACCATCAGCGAGCCGGCGACCATCCACACCACAGAGGAGCGCGGCACCACGGCCGGGAACAAGCACGCTATCGTCGGCACAGCCAAAACGATCACCATGCTATTTCCGAAATAGCTCCAGATCGATTCGTAGCACTCAGAAGGGCTTGTAGCCGACAGCCCGAGCTCGCAGTCGGTGATCTGGAGTATCGGATTCGACGCCGCAAAGGCGCCCAAGGCGGCCGTAATCACGGCGAGCAGTACCCACGCCCAGCGCAACACGGTGATCATCAGTCGATCTTGTCATGGCTCGCATCGGGACACTCAACGACACGAAGGGGCATCCCAGACCGCGGCGGACAACAGATCGCTGTGCCGAAAGATCGGAAGCAGGTCGTCGGGCCCGCGATCCGGAGTTCGACGACAACCCCACCGCGGGTGTCGATCCACCCGAGGTGTGGGTGGACGCGATCGTGGCGGTCGCGCGTGATCTTCGGTGCTTCCGGTACGGCCGCGATGTAAACCCGGATCGGCTGATGTGGGAACTGCCGGTCGGGCATGGCGACGCCGTCATGATCGGCTGGAGCGGTACCACCGGGATCAGCGGATTCTCGCTGTGCGACGGCACGATCCGCACGGACGCGTCGTTCGCGAAGCGGCGGCGAGGTGGGCGGCGGACACAGCACAAACCCAACTCGCGGGTTACGACTTCGTGCAATGGCCTTCGCACGGAAGACATCTGCTGAGCCCGCGGTGCATGGACGACGCGGCGGTGGTTCGATCGCCACGCCAGCCACAACGGCGAAGCAAAACCTGCTATCAGGGACGCTCCTGGCCGTCCTCGGTGACCGTGATCGCGCCCCCACCCGCCACCGGCAGATCGTCCGGGTGTTGGCCGACGGCAGCATCGCGGGCGAACTCCTCCCAGGTGGTGGGTTCACCGTCCTCGATGATCGGATCCTCGAGCGACACGTCGTAGTCGCCCTCGAGCTCGGGTTCGCTCTTCGGGGCTGGGTCGTGCGGAGTGGTCACAATGGGTCCTTCCTGGCTGCCCGGGTCGGGGATACCAGGGTGCTGCGCTGCAAGAGTGCCGCACAGCCCACCACCACCGCGACGAGTGCAGCACCAATCAGATACGTGGCTGTGCGCATCCCTGTCTCTCCCGACGTCGGTGGCGTTCTTCTGCGGGCAGGCGTGAAGCTACCTCCCTCGCCCTGACCGTAGTCGGGCCGTGCCCTCCTACCGGAGAAGTGCCGCGGCCACCAAGGACTGCTTCCCCCGACACCCCTAGTTCACGACTTTCCCCGCTCCTCCCTCGACGGCCACTGCCGGGGCTTCGCTAGCCGAACACGATTCGAAGCCCATACTGCCGCACACAATCGCATGTATGCTGACTCTCTTCGTCATAGGGACGGAGTACCCGGGAGTCACACCGATGACCGAACACACCACACAGCTCCGTCCGCCCCGGCAGCTGCGGCTGCTGGCAGGTCGGACAGCGATCCAGGACGGACAGATCCCCCGCCCGACGGTCGGACAAGTCGGGGTGTTCTGGCTAGTGTTCGAAGAAGCACCAGCCGACGCACACGACCCGACGCTCTCGACGATCGAGGCCGACGCCGAACCGCTCGCGCCCCCGGCACTCGAACCGGCCGCCGATACGCTTCCGACGATGCCGCAGACGTGGGTCTGGCGGATTCCGCTGCGCGGAGATGGCTGGTCGGCGACCTGGTACAGCCCACGCCCCGCCATCGGCCGCGTCCGACTCACCGGCCGTCTGGTCGGCGATTTCGCCTACGCCACCACCGGGTCGGTGCGGGGACGAGTCATCACAGCCCGCAGTCTCGGCGAGGCGGAGAGCGCGGGCCGACACGAACCCGGGATCCTGACCGAACTCGACCTCGACGATGTGCCACCACCCGCGGTACGGCCCTCGGTCATCCCACGTGCGATCTCCGCAGCCGGGCACGTGATGTGGGCAGCCGACGAGCCGTTGCCGCTGGTGGTGCGGATAGATCTCGACAACCCCGCGGATGTGCGCGAAGTTCTGCTACCCGCACGGATAGCTCCGGAGCCGGGACGCTCACCGTGGCAGGTCCATGCCGATCCGGCCGGATGCTGGATCGCCGGATGGTATGGAATCTTCCGGGCCGCCGACACCGGAGCAGTGCAGCGTCTCGACGACCGCTGGGTCAACGCCTCGGCAGCACACAACGGAACACTGTTGACCTGCACCACCGACAAGACCGCAACGCGGATCAGCGTATGGCACCCCGATAGGGAGCCCCACCACGACGACACCACCGTTCCCGCCGGACTCATCAGCTCGGTCACCGCACACGACAACGGATTTCGCATCCTCATGCGCCGCCGGGACACGTGGCCGACCACCACATTCATCGTCGCCATCAACCTCGACGGACACATCACCATCGGGCCGCCCCTCGACGACATAGACGACTACGCCCTCCTCACCACCGAACCACCCGCCGTCATCGACCTGCGCGGCACCATCCGCACACTGCGACCCGACCTGCACGCCGATCCCCCGGCACGTTGGCCGCTACCCGGCCTGTCCGGCGGCACCGTCGGCAACCGGATATGGATCGAGCACCACGACCGCGACCGAGACCCCCGCGACAATCGCGAGTACTGGCTTCTCAGCCTCGCCGACCCCACCGGGCAGATCATCGCCCGAACCGAAATCCATACCCCCGAACCTGATGTCACCGTCGACAGCACCGGCACCGTGTGGATCACCGACGGAAACATCACCGCCCTGCATACCCCCACCGGCGCCCTCCCATCACCCCTGCCCCTCGCCGAACTCCTCGACCACCACCGGTCGCACACACGGTGAACGTGACCATCGCGCGCGGGTGTTCCGATCCTGTCGACCCCATGAGCATCGGCTGCGCCATAGACAACTCACACTCGCTACGCACTGGGCCGGCAGCGTCAGTGCCCGGAGCTGTAGACGAACAGGTGTGAGCTGCGCTTGTCGTGAGTCACGACGACCGTCACGGTATCGAGAGCTCCCGCCGGTGGGTACTGCGTCGTCAATGTTCCAGGCACGCAGATGTATCCGAGCCGACTCCAACTACCCATCGGCGCCGCCTCACAGTCCACTGGTTGCATCGCCGGGTAGGCCGGGTTGGCAGCGGCCACCGCTTGTCCGTCTCCCAACTCGGGAGGACCATCGAACCGCGCTGCTCGAGCAGGCTCGCCCACAAACTCCGAGTACTGATACGCCTGCCCGAGTTTGAACCCGCTTGGCACAGTGAACCCGACATCCTGGAAAACCTCGTTGATCGTCTCCTCGTCAACGGGCTCGCGCTCGCCGACCGTGAACGAGCTTCAGGACACCGCAGCAGCAACCACGACGCCAAGCGCAGCACAGGTCGCCCCACGGCACCTCCACGTCACAGACCGCATCCTATTCAGACAGCTGAAAAACGACGATCATTCGTGCCGCGCCTCTACGGGCCCCCTTTTCGAGGTGCAATCCTCACCCTTTCGACGGTGCATCATGGAATCTACGAGGACACCGACGTGTCGTTTCCGAAGACCACTCATTCAGGGTGTTCCGGCTACGCTGCTCAGCGTGTAGATCGTGTCACCGGCCGGCGAGCCGATGATCGAGTCGAGCCACGGCAAATCGACCGGCTCCCCGATCGGGGTACCGGTACGCAGGTCGTAACGCGACCACACCGGCTGCTGCTGGTAGTCGACCGCGGTGACGATCGCATCGTGCACGGACACCGTCGTGGTGTCGGCAGCCCCGGGCACAGTCCATTCGTGGACCACCGTCGGGGATCCGGTCACCGGCACCGACAGCACCTGTTGGTCCCAGTTGGTCCAGTACAACCGGTCGTCGACCACACTGAGGGTTTCCCGCAGCGCACCTCCGCTAGCTTCCGGCATTACCAAGGCAGTGCGCTGAGGGGCACCGGTGTCGACGTCAATGGCCACCAGCGTCATCGCCGGACCACCGGCGCTCATGCTCGCCGCCGAGTAATCGGCATTGAAGGCCAGGACCGAGCGGCCGTCCGGTGCGCACACCGAAGTACGCGACGCCCAGCTGTGGTCGGGTTCGGTCTCCCACTGTCCCCGCAGCTGCAACTCCCCTGAGGCCAGCAGCTCGTAGAACCGGCTCGTGCGCGGGCCGATTGCCGTGGGGATGTCCTCGACGATCGCGACATGCCGGTCCCTGCAGTACGCGGTGGTGTGGACCATGCCGTCGACAGATCCTTGTCGTACCTGCTGATCGGGACCGATCGAGACGAAGCTGTTCGATCGGCCCCGGACGAACCACACCGGTGTGCTCATCGAGCGGAATATCGGTGCGCCCCCTCTCGGTGAGCACCGTCATCGCCTCGCCCGTGGCGGTCACCAGAGAATGCGCAGAGAACAGCACCTGTGTGGCATCGACACGCTCCCCTTCGATACGACCGAGGACGGTGCCATGGTCGTCGAAGGCGAAGACCAAGGTTCGGCCGCCGGAGGTTTCGACACCGAGACCCCCAAGCGAGACAGCGCCGGCGGTCTCGGCGGGCAGCGTCTCGAGCGGTTCACCGGGATACGACGGCGAACTACACGCCACCGCCAGCACCGACACCACTCCGAGAACCACAGTCGTCACCCTGATGCGGGTAGCACAGGCACTGCGGCGGCGGGCATCGTTGTCGGACTTGTTCACCTGCTCACTGTTCCACGACCGGAGGTCCTTCGCCCCGGCCGACATGGGCACACCGAGAATCGATCCGCAGTGATCGGTAAACCGGGGATGCCAGGCACATCAGGTACAGGACACCAAGTGCCCTGACTGCGCTTTCACGATGCCCCGCCTGGCGAGCGGTCCAGCGGACCCGAATTACTTGCTGTGGACGTGGCCGATCGGGTCGACGCTGCCGTTGAGTGCTGCACGGGCGGATGTCCACTTGTCGTCGATGCGGAGCGCGGAGCGGAGGTAGACGGTGCTCATCCGCTGCAGTACGGCCACACGCTCCGGGTGCTCGTCGGTGGTCTCCGCAACCTCGTACCCGGAAATCCCGCCCAGTGCGTGCTCAGCTTCGTAGAAGGTGATGAGATCGGTGGCGCCGGGGCTGTGGGTGTAGGCGTCGGTGAACCAGTCGGGGCCGCGGCTCGACATGTGGGACTGGTCGCGGTCGCCCGCCACGACGAGCGTCGGCGTGGTGAGCTGCCCGAACGACGGGTGCATGAACGGAAAGTTGGCTTGCGCAAAGGGATTCAACTCCTCACCGCCGATACCTGTGGCGGACAGGAGGATACCGGCCGCGACCCTGCTGTCGGACATATCCTTTCCGGCTTGCCCGTCCTTGCCCAGGATCCGGGCGCCGAGGAGCGCCTGCGCGGTCTGCGCTCCCCAGGAGTGACCGGCGACGGCGATGCGGGTGCGGTCGATCCGTCCGCCCAAGCCGGGGACGGCAGCTTCGACGACGTCGAGTTGGTCGAGGATGCGTCCGAAATCTGCGATCCGCTCGGTCCAGATATTGGGGAAGCGGGGGTCGTCGACTGCGATCCCGTAGCGCCTGGAGTCCAGGTGGGTGGGCTGGACCACGACGAAGCCCCGGGAGGCCCAGAACGCGGCCAGAGGTGCATAGCCGTCGTGATGCCAGCCGTTGCCGTGCGAGAACAGCACGATCGGCAGGTCGGAGCCGGTGGCGGGCGCCGAGATCCGCACGTCTAGCGGTAGCGCGCGACCATGGGCCGCCAGTTCGACGGGGGCAACGGACACGACGGGAGTGCCGTCGCCGACGAGATCGTCGAGGGTGGAAACAAGTGACGTGGTCAGGACGGAAGAAGTCACGACGGGGTCCTTTCGATGGTCGCCCCTGCACGAATTGGAAACGGAGCACTGTTCCGAACAATACGGAGCAACGTTCCGCATATCAACCCCCGGCGGCATGAAAGAGTGTGTTCTGTGATCGATGAGAGCGGACGCCGTGCGAAGCGCGCCGACGCGCGGCGGAACGAACAGGCACTCCTCGACGCGGCAGCGGCAGTGTTCGTCATCTCCGGGGTCGATGCACCGGTTCGGGAGATCGCGGCGAGAGCCGGGGTCGGAATGGGAACGATCTACCGGCACTTCCCGACTCGTCCGGAACTCGTAGTGGCGGTGTACCGCCACCAGGTCGAGGCGTGCGCGGACGCCGGTCCGAGACTGCTGGAGGAGAGCCCGACCCCCGAAGCCGCCCTGCGCGCATGGGTAGCACTGTTCGTGGAATTCCTGGTGACCAAACATGGCCTCGCCGGCGCACTGCAAGGAGACAGCGCCGGATCCGATGCACTACACGCCTACTTCGTCGACCGCCTCGTACCGGTCTGCAACTCACTCCTCGAGGCCACGTTCGGCCATCGCGGCGCCGGACATATCGCACCGATCGACGCATACAACCTGATGAGGGGCATCGGAAACCTCTGTATCGGAGTAGCAGGCGACCCCAACTACGACGCCGACCGCCTTGTCCAACTCCTCGTCTCCGGCGTACTCAACGGATCCGATGAGCAGACAGGGCCTTAGCGACCGAACAAACGTTCGAGTTGACCCCACTCGCGCCACGTGACATCATCCCTCCACCGGCCTGAATACAGGTCGACCCCGGCAGGTGCGCTAACACCGACCGGGGTCTGGGCACACGACAGAAAGCGACTGTCATGCACCGTACGGTGGATTCTATCCACACGCCCTTCAGAGGCGTGAATCAGCAACGAGCCACGAGCGCATTCTTCCGCGCCGGCCGACGCCGCACCTGCCCGCCAGGTTCTTCACCGGCGTCCTGAACTTCCGGCCCCTCGATCCTGCCGACTCGGCAGTGCTGATCGAGGGGCCAGAGGTGTTTCTCCTGCTCCGGCGTGCGCAAGGGCCGTTTCGGTAACCGCGGCACGCCCGGCATTCGTCGCTCATCTCCTCAGGTCCGACGTCAGCGCATCGACGCTGCGTACCGGGGTGCCATTCCCCGGCACGAAACCGACTGGGCGCCAGTATCCTTCGTCTCCGCAGCTGGCGGTGGAGCACCCGATCGCGCGGGTCGACACAACCGACCGGGTCCAGTACAAGCCACACGTCACCTCCGACGTGGGGCCAGAAGTGCTGGCCGAGAAGGTCTATCGGGGTATGGCGACCGGGCAGCGTTGGGGAAGGGGCCGAAGGCAAGCTCAGGGACCCGTAGGGTCTCCGTACGGTCAGGCGCAGCCGCCCGCAGGGCGTCCGATTCCCGAACGCCCTGCCGCGCCTACTCCTCGCCCGTCTCCGACCTCGCGACCAGCACCGGGCAGTCCGCAGTCTGGATCAGCGCATTGCTGGTGGACCCCAGCAGCAACCCCTTGAAACCGCCGCGCCCGCGCGACCCCACCACGAGAAGCTGTGCGCTCTCGGCATATTCACTGAGCACCCGCACGGGCCGGTCGCGCGCGACGACCCGTTCGACGACCACGTCGGGATACCGGTCGTGGAAGCCGGCCAGGCGTTCGGCGAGCACGATCTCCTCGCCGGTCTGGATTCGGCTCCAATGCGGGTCTTCGGGGACGGCACCCAGCGACGGCTGCACGCTCACATCACTCCACACGTTGACGGCGACGAGGGTCGCGCGCCGTGCGGCAGCTTCTTCGAACGCGACTTCGACGGCCGCCCGGCAGGATTCCGACCCGTCCACACCGACCACGACGGGGCCTTCGGCCGGAGGTGCTCCGTCGAGTGTGCGACCGCGCACGACGACGACGGGAGCCGCGGAGTGGGCGGCCAGTGCCGTCGACACCGATCCCGCGAGCAGGCCCTTGACCTCGCCGAGGCCACGCGACCCGACGACGATCCGGTCGGCGTGTTCGGACAGCTCGATCAGGGTGTTGGTGATCTTGCCCTCGATCTGCTCGGTGCTGATCTCGACCGAGCCGTTGTTGTCGTCGACGACCTTCCGCGCGAGCACCCCGGCATTGGCGAGGCGGTCGCGGGCCGTCGCCTTCATCTCCTCGTGGAAGCTCTGCGCGAGGTAGGGCTCCGAGTAGTAGAACGCAGGAACGTGGACGACCGTGACGATGCGCAGCGGCAACGATCGGGCACTCGCCGCGCGGGCCGCCCAGATCACCGCGCCCGAGGCCGCGTCGGACCCATCGACCGCGACGACGATCGGTTTGGTCTCGCTCATGTCCGGAACCTCTCTCCGTGATGGTGACGCCGACCCGACAAGGGGTCAGCTGCAGATATTCCGCATCTGCTCGATCAGACGAACCCGACCGGCAGTGTCGCCGGCGAGCGGGGTGACATTCAGGGTCGTAGCTCCGGCTTCCTCGAACGCTGCGACACGCTCACGCACATAGCCTTCGGGACCGATCAGCGACACGGCGCGCACGAGATCCTCGGGCACTGCTGCGGCCGCCTGCTCCTTCTTGCCGTCCAGGTAGAGCTCCTGGATGAGCGCCGCTTCCTTCTCGAAGCCGTAGCGGACGGCGAGATCGTTGTAGAAGTTCTTGCCCTTCGCGCCCATACCGCCGATGTACAGCGCGAGCATCGGCCGTACCCAGTCGATCATGTGGTCGACGTCGTCGCCGATCGCGAGCGCGACCTGGACGTAGGTCTGCAGTTCACCCAGCGCGGGGTCGCGTTTGGCCTTGCCCTTGGCCAGCGCGTCGCCCCACACCTCGGAGACCTTCTCCGGGTAGTAGAAGATGGGCTCCCAGCCCTCGGCGATCTCCGCGGTCAACTCGACGTTCTTCGGGCCGATCGACGCAATGACCACCGGAATCCGTTCGCGCACAGGATGGTTGATCAGCTTGAGCGGCTTACCGAGCCCGGTTCCCTTGTCTTCGGGAAGCGGGAGCTGGTAGTACTTGCCCTGGTACTCGACCTTCTCGCGCCGCCACACCTTGCGGCAGATCTCGATGATCTCGCGGGTGCGCCCGAGGGGCGCGTGGTACGGAACGCCGTGGAAGCCTTCGATGACCTGCGGACCCGATGCTCCGATACCCATGACGAAGCGACCGTCGGACACGTAGTCGAGACCGGCCGCGGTCATCGCGGTCAGCGTCGGTGTCCGGGTGTAGAGCTGGAAGATGCCGGACGCGAGTTCGACTCGGGAGGTCTTGGCGGCGATATATCCGATCTGGCTCACTGCATCGAACGAATAGGCTTCGGGGACGAAGACGATGTCGAGGCCGGCACGCTCGAGGTCGGCGACCTCGGCGACTGTCTCGGCGAATCCGCCGCTGTAGTTCAAACCCATTCCGATTCGCATGCACGCACCTCAACTCTGCAGCGTGCGGGGCACGCCTGTGGACCGTGTCCCGAACACTACCGTCGTCAGGTTTCGTCCGGACGAACAACCATGACCGGGCAGTGGGCCTCACGCAGGAGCGAGTTGCTCGTGGAGCCGAGGACGAGTCCCTTGAATCCGCCTCGACCTCGGCTGCCGACCACGATCAGCTGCGCGTTTTCGCTCCACGCCTGCAGATGTGTGCGTGGTCCGTCGATGTAGATCTTGCGAACGACGGTGACATCGGGATAGCGCTCGCCGTAGCCGGCCAGGCGCTCACCGAGCAGCACGCGCTCGATGTCTTCGAGTGCCTGCGGCTCGAATTCGAGGGGCATCGCCTCGATGCTTCCGACCTTGATGTCGCTCCAGATGTGCACTGCCACGAGGTCGACGTCGCGGAACGACGCCTCCTCGAACGCCGCAACCAGGGCGCTCTCGCTCAGCGGGCTGCCGTCGACCCCGACCACGACGGGCCGATAGTCGGGCTCGGGCGCCTCTTCACCGCGCACGACGACGACGGGACACGAAGCGTGGCCGACCACTGCCACGGGCGTCGAGCCGAGGAACATCTCGCCGAGACGGCCACTTCCGGATTCCCCGAGGACGAGCATCCGAGTCTCCTGCGACAACCGGACCAGCCATCTCGCGGTTCCGGTCAGGGCCACCGCGGCGGTGATCTCGAGGCCCGGGGCGCTCTCCTCTGCCACCCGCTCGGCTTCACCGAGAACGACCCGCGCATCCTCCTCCGCCCATTCGAAGATCGAAGAGGTCTGAACGAAGGGGGTCGCGGTCCATCCCGTGGTGGCGAAGTCGACCGCGTGCACCAGATGCAGAGACAGTCCGCGCTGGGCGGCGGTGGTCGCGGCCCAGCGGATCGCCCGGGTGGATGCAGGCGATCCATCCACACCGACCGTCACATTGTTGTGGTCCCGAGGTGTTTCACCGTGAGGTTTCACAAGATCGAGACTAGTCCCTAACGATGTGGTGTGGAATGGACTTTCGTCCCTGCGGTCGGAGACCTAAGCGAGACAACGACATTCCGACAGCGATCTACGTCACACTAAATTGTCATTCTGGATGCAAATTAACTAGCGTGTGGGCATGCAACTCACCCAGTTCACCGATCTCGGACTGAGAGTTGTCATGCACCTGGCCGCATCCCCTGCGGACTACGTGCCGAGAACGAAACTCGTTGCCGAGCAGCTACATCTGTCGTATGCACATACGACGAAGGTGGTCGCCCGGCTGAGCGAGCTCGGCGTCGTCACCACCCGTCGCGGACGAGGCGGAGGGCTGGCCATCACCGAACTCGGCCGCACCGCCACCATCGGGTGGCTGGCACGGCAGCTCGAAGGAGACGAAGAAGTGGTCGACTGCGAGGGCTCGAACCCGTGCCCTCTCCGCCACGGCTGCACACTCAGGAAGGCACTGCGCGATGCACAAGAGGCCTTCTACGCCACTCTCGACGACATCACCGTCGCCGACCTGACCACATCGAAGATCGAACCGGTCCTGTTGACCCTCACCCAGCCCACACTCTGACAGGAAATGGAGTTCACCATGACTCTCTCGCCCGAATCCAAGGAAGTCATCGCCGCGACACTGCCCGCCGTCGGCGCGGCAATCGGCGATATCACTCCCCTCTTCTACAAGAAGATGTTCGCGGCGCACCCCGAACTCGAACGCGACCTGTTCAACCGGGGCAACCAGAAGCAGGGTGAGCAGCAGAAGGCACTCGCCGGTTCGATCGCAGCATTCGCCACGCTCCAGCTCGATCCCGATCCCGCCCGCGTCGAAGCGATCCTCTCGCGCATCGCCCACAAGCATGCCTCGCTCGGCATCAAGCCCGACGAGTACTGGATCGTGCACGAGCACCTCTTCGCGGCGATCGTCGAAGTTCTCGGTGCCGCAGTCACTCCCGAGGTGGCAAAAGCCTGGGACGAGGTGTACTGGCTGATGGCGAATACCCTCATCTCCCTCGAGGCAGACCTCTACAAGGCAGCGGGCGTCGAGGTCGGAGATGTATGGCGCACCGTGCGTGTCGCCGAGCGTGTCTACCAGTCCGCCGACACCGTCTCGTTCGTACTCACCTCACTCGACGGCGCTCCGCTGCCCACGTTCCGCCCGGGACAGTATCTTTCGGTCGGTGTCAAGCTCCCCGACGGCGCCCGCCAGATCCGTCAGTACAGCCTGTCCAATGCTCCGTCGCAGGGCGACTGGCGCATCACCGTCAAGAGCGTGGCCGCTTCCGCCGCCCCCGACGGAACTGTCATTCCCGCTGGTGAGGTCTCGAACTTCCTGTTCCAGAATCTCTTCGAAGGCGATGAACTTCAGGTGACCATGCCCTTCGGCGACCTCGTCCTCACCGATGAGGACGCCCCCCTGTTCCTCGCCTCCGCCGGTATCGGCTGCACCCCGATGATCGGCATGCTCTCGCACCTCGCAGAGGTCGGCGATCAGCGCCCGATCTCGGTGTTGCACGCAGACCGGTCCGTAGCCAACCATGCACACCGGCACGAACTCTCGACCCTCGTCGGGCAGATCCCGTCGGCCGATGTGTACCGCTGGTACGAGGACCTCGGCGCACGCCAGCCGCTCGAGACGATCCGCGTCGGCCGCGCCGACATCACGGACCTGCCGCTCGACCCGAAGACCCACGCCTACCTGTGCGGGCCGCTCCCGTTCATGATGTCGCTGCGTGAGGCCCTCATCGAGCGCAACGTGCCCGCCGCGAACATCCACTACGAGGTGTTCGGCCCCGATAGCTGGGCACCCGCGGGCGCCTGAACGCGAGTGATCCACTGATGGGCAGTGCCCCGGCTTGTCGGCCGGGGTTCTGCCCGTTTTGACCGCTACGCTCGGTCCATGGACACCACCGCGTCCGACGACCCTCGGGTTCTGCCCCGGCTGCCGAGTCTCCTCACGCTGCTCGCTCTCCTCGTCGTCGGGCTCGCAGCTGTGCTGCTGCCTGCCCCGGCAACACCGCTCGACACCGGCGCGGCGGACGATGTCTTCAGTGCAGGCCGCGCCGCCACCCACATCGAAGCGGTCTCCGCCGAACCCCGTGCGCTGGGCTCCCCCGCTCACCGAGCTGCCCGCGAGTACCTCGTCGGTGAGCTGGAAGAACTGGGCTGGCGTACCTCCGTCAAGAGTGGGGTGGGCTGGTTCTCTCCCCAAGACGGAACAACGCAGCGCGGTGCCCGAGTGCACAACATCGTTGCCCTTCTGCCCGGAACGGATCCCACCGGGACGGTCGTGCTCGCCGCCCACTACGACACCGTGCGGGGCTCGCCCGGTGCCGGGGACGACGGGATCGGGATCGGCACCGTCCTCGAGTCCGCCCGCGCGATCACCGCCGGACCGCCGCCGCGCAACGACATCATGGTCCTACTCACCGACGGCGAGGAGGACGGACTTCTCGGCGCCGACATGTTCACCAGCACACGCTCGCCGTCCCTCGGACCCACTGTCGTCCTGAACCACGAAGCACGCGGCAACTCCGGCGCACCCGTCACCTTTCGTATCTCCGACCCCAATGGTGCCCTCATCGAGGCTCTTGCCGGCGCACCCGACGCCAGCGCGGATTCCCTCACGCAACTCGGATTCGAGCTGCTCCCCAACGACACCGACTTCAAGCATTTCGACAACGCCGGATTTCACGCATACGACACGGCGATCTCCCGAGGTTCGGCCTTCTATCACAGCCCACTCGACACTCCCGACCGGCTGAGCCACGAGTCGCTGCAACAGATGGGCGAGATCGCCCTCGCCACCGCGCACTCTCTCATCGACGCCGACCTCACCGAGCTCGATTCGGGAGGCGAAAAGGTCGTGACCACCACGCCGTGGGGGTTGCTCTACTACGCGCGGTGGGTGGAGGTTGCGCTGACCGCATTGTTCTTCGTCGCGGTCGGGTGGCTCGTCATCGCACGGATCCGGCGAGCCGAGGCCAGTATCTGGTCCGTGGCCGCCGCCGCTGGGGTGTCGGTCGCCACCGTCGGAGCCACGGCGCTCGCAGCGTGGCTACCGTGGTGGCTCGCCCAACGGCTCGCTCCGGGGATGGCGTCGCCCGTCGTCTCGGAGCCCTACCGCCCGGGCATGTACGAACTCGCCGCCGTCGTCGCAGCACTGGGTGTGCTCATCACGGCCTATCTGTGGGCCCGCAAGCACCTGTCCGCAGGGTCTCTCGTCGTCGGCGCCTTCGTTCTGATCGCAGTGGTGGCAGCGGTCGCGCTTCCGTTCAGCGGTGCCGCATCGGCGCTGGTTCTGCCCGCACTGCCGGCCCTCGTGGGCATGCACGTCGCCCGATTCGTCGTGGACCGTCCACCGCTTCCGGTAGTAGCGGTGACGATCGGCTCGATCCCGGCCGCTGTGCTCCTCGTCCCCGCTGTAGTGCTGTCGTTCGACGCCGGACTCATGTTCGGTGCCCCCCTCGCCGGAGTGTTCGTCGCGGTGTTGTTCGTCCTGACCCTCACGCTGTGGGAAGCCGTACTTCCGTCATCCCGCACCTCTGTCGGCATCGCCTCCGTTACTCGCGTTGCCGGAACCGCTACCCTCGCATCGGTACTCGTCTGCGCGCTCGTCGCGGGATTCCTCAACCGGGACGGCGCGACAGAGCCACGGCAGGAACACCTGTGGTACGCGCTCAACAGCGATCTCGACACCGCGGTCTGGGCTTCGCCGGACTCCCCTCGCTCCGAGTGGAGCCGCGAATTACTCATCGACCAGGCAAGTCCCCTGCCCGTAGAATTCCCGTGGCGCGACGAGCAGATGGCACACGGTCCAGCACCCGTCGCCCCTCTCCAGGCTCCCGAGGTCGAGGTGCTCGACGACACGTCGGCCGGCGGTGCCCGCGAACTCCGCCTGCGCCTGTCGTCTCCACGAGGCGCGAACGCCGTCGGCCTGTGGGTCGACAGCACCACGGCCACCGTTCACGGCGCAACCGTCGACGGGCACCGTGCCGAACCGGCAGAAAATTTCGGATTCCGGTTCTGGGGGGCCGGGCCGGAAGGGGTCGAGGTGACTCTCACTCTCAGCGTCCTCGAAGACCGAGTGGGACTGCGCATCATCGACCTGTCGGATGATCTGAGCGTTGTGCCCGGCTACGAACCACCGACCGACCGGGTGGTGGTGGCACCCACCGTTGTGGTCGCGCGGTCGCTGCGGATCTGATCGGCCGTCAACTCCAGGTGTGGACCGGCGCTCCCGTCAGCATGTTCTCCACGTAGTCACGCATCATCCGGGTGAGCGCGGTCTTCCGGTCGGTCCCACCTGCTTCCTGTCGTGCGACGTGCTCGCGTTGCCACGCGGCGCCTGTGCGCCGGTTCAGGCACCGCCCCTCGATGACGCCGAGGTAGCGGTCGCGGGATTGCGCCGAGAGACCGAACGAGTCCAAACCCCGGTCGGCGAGCGGAAGCAATCGCCGCAGGACGAGTTCGTCGGCAGCGACCCAACCCAATTTCGGCCAGTACAAACGGGATTCGAGTCCGTGCTTAGCACCGATGATCAGGTTCTCTTCGGCCGCATCGAAACTCATCCGCCGCCACAGCGGGTCGTCGTCCTCGACGAGCGCCCGCAGCAATCCGTAGTAGAACGCGGCGTTCGCCATGGTGTCGAGCACGGTCGGTCCCGCTGGCAGGACCCGATTCTCGATCCTCAGGTGCGCCTGGCCGTTACTGATGTCGTAGACGGGACGGTTCCACCGGTAGATGGTGCCGTTGTGCATCTGCAGTTCGCGCAGTTGCGGAATCAGGCCCGCGTCGAGTTCGGCGGCGGGATCGGCATCGGTGATCTCCGGGAGTAGCGCAGTGAAGTAGCGGGAGTTCTCCTCGAACAGATCGATCGGGGACTCGATCCACCGTTCCCCGAACCACACCCGCGGACGGACACCCTGGTTCTTCAGCTCGAGCGGCCGCGTGTCGGTTGCTTGGGCGAACAGGGGAATCCGGCTCTCGTGCCACAGTGCCTTGCCCGCCAGAAACGGCGAGTTCGCCGCGAGGGCCACCTGCACCCCCGACAAGCACTGCGCCGCGTTCCAGTGCGGCGCGAAGTCTTCGGGTGCCACCCGCAGGTGCAGTTGCAGTGACGTGCAGGCCGCTTCGGGCACCACCGAGTTGGTATCGGCGCGCAACCGTTCGATCTCCTCCGTTCCTGGGAGGGGCACACCGTCGAGGTCGAGTTCGATGTCTTCGCCTCTGGCCGCGAAGATCTGCTCGTTGAGTGCCTCGTAGCGTGGATTCGCGGTGATCCGATCACGACCGAGATGGTCGAGTTCGAGTGTCGGCAGCATCCCGATCATGACGAGCTGGGCGTCGAACAGGTGCATGCGTTCGTCGGCTCGCCGAAGGGATTGACGAAGAGAATCCTCGATCTCGAGGGTCGCGTCGCCGGTGAGTGGGCCCGGTTCGACGTTCATCTCGACGTTGAACTGGCCGAGCTCGGTCTGAAAGACCGCATGGTCGTCGATCGCCTGGAGAACTTCGAGGTTGGACATTGCCGGGGCCATGTCGCTCTGGACCAGGTTGAATTCGATCTCCATGCCGAGCTGCGGCTCGGGCGAGGAGTGCGCATCGGCGAATGCGCCATCACGGAGCATGCGTTCGAGCGCACCCATGCACTCACGAACCTTGTGCCGGAACTGTCGGCGGTCTGCCCCGGTGAACGAACGAGCAGAAATCTCTGTGCCCACGGGTTCTCCCGGTCTGTGCCGTCGGACGTTTTCGCAAGCCTAACCGCTGTCCGTCCCGAATCGCATGATCCCACGACGTCCATCCTGTGAATGCGAAACACACCCGGCCGCAGGGCCGGGTGTGTGTCGAAGTTTCGGAAGTGACGGTCAGACCGCGCGGTAGCTGCTCCAGTCGGCGACGACGCCGCGGTCGCTGAGCCAGGTGTTCGGGTTGGTCTTGTTGCCGGACGCATCCCACACCTCGAAGTGCAGGTGCGGCCCGGTGGACCAGCCACGGTTACCGACGGTGGCGATCTGCTGGCCCGCGCTCACGCGCTGACCGGAAGAGACCTGGAAGGTATCGACGTGGCCGTAGACGGCGGTGGTGCCGTCATCGTTGAGGACGCGAACCCACTGGCCGTAGCCGGACGCGGCGCCCGCATCGAGGACCGTGCCGTCGGAGGCCGACTGGATCGGGGTGCCGATGGGAGCAGCGATATCGATTCCGCCGTGGTGCGAACCCCAGCGCGAGCCCCAGTCCGAGGTCAGGGTGCCGGAGACCGGCTGCACCGTGCTGGGCTTGATGGGGTTGAGGTCGTTGAGCCAGTTGCCGCCACCGGTGAACTGGTCGACGAGGCCCTGGACCTCGACGGGCAGCTGCGGAGCGCCCTGCTCGGCGGGAGTGGTGATACCGGGGATCGCCGGAAGTTCGATGCCCGCGGGAAGTTCGAACGGAAGCTGCGGGGCAGCGGGCGCGGCCTGGACCGGTCCGTGATCGTGGCCGGGGTGAGCAGCGGCGGTGCCTGCGGTGAACTGCGCGCCGATGGCCATGAAGGCGCCCGTGGCGCACGCCACGGTCGCGGCCTTGGCAGGAGCCGACGGGCCCGTCGGTTCGATGCGATGACGTCCACGCTGTGCCGGTCCGACCGTCAGGCCGGTCTCGTATGCCGATGCATCTTCGCGTGTCCGCTGGTGCCGTGCCACAGTTGCTGTCCCGTTCGTAGTCCCGATTCGACCGGTTCGTAACGTTCCGGCCGTTCCTGGCGATTCAAGGTAACAAAACGATATACGCCAGGTCCAGCGTTACCTCTTCTTGATCTCACAGAGCGGGAACCGAACCAACCGGTCGGTAACAAAGGGCGGATTTTCCGCTCTCTTCGTCACCGCGGGAGAGCGACCGCTACACTCACACCGCGCCGCGATTCGGTCCGCCGGATGGGCGCGCGCCCTCGTAGCTCAGGGGATAGAGCAACCCTCTCCTAAAGGGTAGGTCGCAGGTTCGAATCCTGCCGAGGGCACACACTCTCCATGCGCCGCACTCCCGCTACAAAAGCAGCTTCCCGCATCAGCGATTGCTGAAGCGGGAAGCTGATAAGCGCGCGGGAACACTCAGCCGGGCGAGTCCACGAGTTATCGATCAACCCGACTGCAGCCACCGAATCGATCGGCTCACGGATTCGCTCCACAGGGTGATCACTGAACGCAGCTATGAGCGCACGCGCCTGATCGGGCTCCAGTTCCCCTCGACGCACCAGACTGAGGAGCGCGGAGCCGACCTCGAAGTCCACGTGCGGCGGAGACACACATCCCGCCGCACGGATCCGGTCCGCGTAGCCGGCAGGCAAGGCCCCTCGCAACAGATCGACCCACACCGATGCATCGACGACGATCACTTTTCTCCCCGGTCGTACTCGTCTCGAATGTCTCGCACGACTTCAGCACCGGACGTCGTCGCCCGGCCGGAGATCGCCAGCCGCCGCTGCGTCTGCTCCAACTTCTCGTCCCACGCGGCAATGGCGCGCCGCGGCGACGTCGTCCGGGACGTCACGCACCTGAAGCGTTGCCATCACCCCTCCTCCGCATGCATAACTTCATGCAGAGGTCAGTACGCGCCGAGGCCTACAGTCCGACCTTCTCCAGAGCAGCCTCGTACACATCCATGGCCTCTTCGACCGACTTCCCCTCTGCGAGCGCGCCCGAGTACACCGCGCGCAACTCGTCGCCCTGCTCCTCGAACTTCGCCGACCACCGCTCGGCATCCTCACGCCAATAGCCGACGATGTCGTACTGGTCGCGCGACCAGCCGAGTGAACGCAGGTGCTTCTTGGCGGCGCGGATGTCGGCGGCCTCGCCCGCGAACCAGCAGTATCCGTCGGCAGGCAGGTCGAGCTCGGCGAGCGCAGCGGACAGTCGTGTGCGCGACACTCCGTTTCCGGTACCGATGAGCTCGACGATCTCAGTGTTCTCCCGAGCAGGCAGGTACTCGAGCTCGCTGCGGTGGAGCACCTCGGCAACGACGGTCACGTGAACTGCGGGGTCTGTCTGCTCCAGGACTCTGGCCAAAGCCGGCAACGCGGCGAGATCTCCGGCCAGGACGTGACGGGTCGCCGAGGGCGGGGGCGCGTGCCACGAGCGCGGACCGGCCATCAGCACACGCCAGCCGGGTTCCGCGGCGCGCAGCCACTCGATCGCGGGACCGTGATCGTGCTCGGCGAAGTCGATCACCATCTCGCGGGACTCCGCGTCGTAGGAGCGCACCGTGTAGTTGCGGTGTCCGGCGTTGCGCTCCTCGTCGGCGATCTCCCACCCGCCGAGGGCATTCGGATTTTCGCTGGGTCTTGCGTGCAGCTCTTCCGCGTCGCGCGAGAGATAGAACGCCACCGACTCGTCGGCTGCAGCCAGCGGAAGGTAACCGTTCCCGGTCCCTTCCCCGACCTCGAGGCGGGCACGCAACAGATGCTCGGCGACCTGCTCACGCGCGACCAGCGTGGCAACAAAATTCTCCCACTTCATTAGGCCAGGCTAACCGATCACGATTCCGCACCTGTGACCGCAACAACACTGCGGTGCCCGAAACCGCCCCTCGATGATCGACTGCTCGATAGAATCACGAAAGTCTTTCGGTCGTGGGACGCGCCACGCGAGCAATACGCACTGTGGTCGGCACCCGGACACGTCATTCTCACCTCTGAGGAGCCCGCAGCATGTCTGCAGTGCGATTCACCAGTCGAGCACTCACATTCGCAGCCCCCGTCGCAGCCGCTGTTCTGTTCGCCGGTGTCGCCACAGCGGCTCCGACGCAACCGCTGGGTACTGCGATCACCATCGGCTGCCTCAATCAGGGCAGCCTCGCGTCGCTCACATCGGTAGCAGCCCATCCCGGCCCCGACGAGGAACACGGGATCGCCGCGGGCCACGTGCTGTTCTCCACGACGCAGGCGGTGTGGCCGATACCGGCCGCCGGTCAGGTGACGGTCGCCTGGCTCAACCCGGACAACGGACGCACCGGCATCGTCGACCTCACCGGGGAGTACCCGAACCTGTCTGCGATGGTCGATACCGGGCCTGGCCAGGTGCTGACCACCGTATTCGGATCGGTGAGCCTCGCGAGCGGCCCGCTGTGCAATTCGACGCCCGCGACCGGCGGGGTCACCGTCGGCTGAGCCCTTTCCACGGCACGATCATCGGCACGCGGGTCCGGTAGGAGCGATATCGCTCACCGAAGGTCGCGATGAGGTCGTGCTCTTCGAACCTGATCGCCACCAGGATGTACGCGGTGGTGACCGCAGCGAAGATCAGGTGCCCGACAGACATGGTCGGCGCAGCCCAGAACGCGACGACGAACCCCAGATAGAGCGGGTGCCGCACCGACCGGTACAGCAGCGGTATCCGGAAGGCGTTCGCGGCGGGCGGTTTTCCGAGCTGATGACGGACGACCTGCCTCAACCCGAACAGGTCGAAATGATTGATGGCGAACGTGGAGACGAGCACGAGCCCGAATCCACCGAGCGATACCGCGTAGAGGAGAACTCGCAGCGGACCGGTCTCGATGTCCCAGATCGGGTGCGGGAGTGGACGCCACTGCCACATCACGAGCGCCAGCGCGGCCGAGGCGAGTAAGACGTAGGTCGATCGTTCGGCGGGTTCGGGCACGATCCGGGTCCAGCGTTTCTTGAACCAGGGTCTGGCCATCACCGAGTGCTGCACGGCGAACAGCGAGAGCAACGCCAGATTGATCACGATGGCGATTCCGGCCGGGGCACGCGGCCCTTCGTCGATGTTCCGGGGGACCACCAGTCGTTCGACCCACCCGATCGCGTACAGGAACACCGCGAGGAATATGAGATACGCGCCCACTCCGTATCCGGTGACGAGTAGGCGTGAGGCCAGGGTTCGGGTGCGAGGGCCCGTATTTGTTGTTGTTGTTGTCATGCGCCCAGTGTCGAGACGATGACTGCCGCTCAGAAGATCCCCTGAGGTGGGTACCCACCCACCCTTCGACGTGCGACTACCGCGGCGCGTACATGATCACGGCGACACCGGCGAGACACACCAGCGCGCCCGCGATGTCCCAGCGATCCGGGCGGAATCCGTCCATCACGACACCCCACAGCAGCGAGCCCGCGACGAACACTCCCCCGTACGCGGCGAGGATGCGGCCGAAATTGGCATCCGGTTGCAGCGTCGCGACGAATCCGTACGCCCCGAGCGCCAGTACACCGAGGCCCATCCAGATCCACCCGCGATGCTCGCGCACACCCTGCCAGACCAGCCACGCCCCACCGATTTCGAACAGTGCAGCCACAGCGAACAGAACGAGGGACTTCAGGACGGTCATGTTGGGACAGGCTACGGATCGGCAGCTACAGCTCGTCGATGGACACGACACCGTCCTGGAGCGCGCGCACGAGCAGCGACGTCTTGGTATTTGCGGGCCGCCCGACCCGCATGTACTTGTCGCGGATGCGGGCGATGTGAGTACTCACGGTGGCCGCGGTCACGAACAGACGAGACGCTGTCTCGGACTTGGACTCGCACAGGAGCCACTCCCGGAGGATCTCGGTTTCACGTGCCGAGAGCTGCGGCGAGGAGTAGGTGCGGATGGGTGCAAGCACACTCGTCATGTCGGGTTCCTTCGTTGAGCGATCTGGCGAACCGGTGGCTCCCCGACAAAGCCATTACGTCCGGTATCAGAAGAACATACGATTTTGCACCGACAACTACCAGTCGATGACCGAGTCGGACACTATTCGCGGTGCACGTCCTTCGGGTCCAGATCGTCGCGAAGGCCGCGCCAACTCGGATGACGGAGTCGGCCACCCTCGGTCCACGACCCGAACCGCACCTCTCCCACCAGCTCGGGTGCCACCCACACCGCGTCGCGCCGATCGACGGCCGGTAGCTCGTCCTCGAAGGGACTCGTGTCGCGCCGCAGCTCCCGCAACGACGACGTCAGCGCCGCGAGAGCCCGGTCGTCGAACCCCGTGCCGACCCTTCCCACGTACACGAGCCCGTCGTCACCGGGGATACCGAGCAACAACGATCCGAACGACCCCGCCCGGTTGCCCTGACCTCGCCGGTACCCGCCGATGACCACCGATTGGGTGAGCCAGTTCTTCGCCTTCACCCACGCCGCGCTCCGCTTCCCGGTCAGATACACCGAGTCACGTCGCTTTGCGACCACGCCCTCCCACCCGTGCTCCAGACTCGCGGCGAGAGCATCGGCGCCGTTCCCGGTCAACAGCTCCGGCACGATCAGCTTCGCCGATACCGCGGCGAGCGCCTCGAGCACCCGGCGGCGGTCGTCGTACGTCTTGCGCACCAGCGACACACCGTCCAGGTAGAGGAGGTCGAACACCCGGTACTCCGGCACCGCCCCGCGCTGCAACCTCTCGAAACTCGTGACACCCTCCGCGTCCACCGCGACGATCTCCCCGTCGAGGACGGCATCGTGACCGGCGAGGACATCCGCAAGTTCAGCGAGCGCGGGAAACTCCTCGGTCACGTCCCGCCCCGATCGAGCGCGCAACCGGACTGCGCCGTCGTGCACCTCGGCAATCGCGCGATATCCGTCCCATTTGCCTTCGAACGCCCACGACGAACCGCCCAGGTCCTCGACCTCGCCCGCGGTCGCGAGCATAGGACGCAGATCGACCGGAAATGCCTCCGACCGCCCAGAGCCGGACTGTTGCTTCATCCGGTGGGCGAGCCACTGATCCTTCTCCGTGCGGATCAACGCGTATCGACCTTCGATGCGCTCACCGCGCAGTCGCACGATCACCTCGTCGTCGCGCCATTTCTCGGTGTCGTAGGTGCCGGTGTCCCACACCGTCATCGTTCCGGCGCCGTACTCACCGGACGGGATGGTGCCGTGGAAGTCCAGATATTCGAGTGGGTGATCCTCGGTACGGACGGCGAGATGGTTGCGGCCGGTGTCCTCCGGCAGATTCTTCGGCACCGCCCACGACGCAAGCACGCCGTCGCGTTCGAGTCGCAGGTCGTAATGTAGGCGCCTGGCGTGGTGCTCCTGGATGACGAACCGATCGTCGTGGCCGGTCTCGGCGACACGGGACGGGATCGGCTCCGGGGTACGCCCAGCGTTGCGCTTGCGCCGGTAGTCGGTGAGCGCGTCGGCGGCGGAGTCTTCCGACTGCGTGTCGCCGAGCGGGGGGTCGAGGCCCGCGAGCAGATCACCGTGGTCGGCGACCCGTTCGAGCACTTCGTCGAACGTGAGCTGCCGCAGCTTCGGGTCGTCGAGTTCGTCCCAGCTCCGCGGCGCCGCCACCCACGGTTCGGCGCGTCCACGCAACGAGTACGGCGCGACCGTCGTCTTGGCCGCGTTGTTCTGACTCCAGTCGACGAAGACCTTCCCACCGCGCACCACCTTTGCCATGGTCGCGGTGACGAGATCCGGGTGCAGCGTCGCAAGATTCGTCGCGACCTGTCGCGCGACGGTCGACGCACCGTCGGAGCCCAACTGCCGATCCAACGGCACGTAGAGGTGAAGACCCTTGCTGCCACTCGTGACGGGATAGGTCTCCCATCCGAGTTCCGCGACCATGTCGCGCACATACCGCGCGACCTCGGCGCACTCCGCGAGCCCTGTGCCCGGCCCAGGATCGAGGTCGAACACGAGCCGGGTCGCAGGGCCGGGGGTGGATTCGGCGAACCGCCACTGCGGGACGTGCAGCTCGAGCGAGGCCTGCTGCCCGAGCCACGCGATACCCGCCACCGAGTCGAACACCGGGTAGGTGACCGAGCGTTGCTTGTGATGCACCGTGCGGCGGTCGAGCCACGCCGGCGCGTGCGGCGCCAGGTTCTTCTCGAAGAAGGCCGGTTCGTCGACGCCGTTGGGCCAGCGCTTACGGGTACCGGGACGACCCACGACGTGTGGCAGCATGACCTCGGCGACGGCGACGTAGTAGTCGATCACCTCACCCTTGACGGTGCCGGTGCGGGGGTACAGCACCTTGTCGAGGTTCGTCAGAGTGAGACGACGGTCCCCGATCGTGCGGGTCGGCATCGTCTCATTGTGCCAACCGCGTCCTACCGCTCCCCCACATTCGAGCGAATGTATCCTTCGCTAGGTCTGACGAGACGGGTGAGCCATTCGCTCAGTCACGGTCAGCCGTAGAGTTCCGCAAACTTGCGCAGTGAGGCGTCGAGGTCGCCCTGGAGGGCGCGCGCCACACCCGACCCGATGGGTCCGAACAGCGGCGCTCCCCCGAGTTCGATCTTCATCGTCAACCGCGAGCCCGACCCCGCGCCGGCAACAGCGAGCCGCATCTTGAACTTGGTGCCGCCCTTACCCGACCCGCGGAGCACGACGTGGTGCGGTGCGTCGAGTTCCTCGACCGTCCACTCCACCCGGTTGCGCATCCCCTTGACCGACACCACCGACTGCAGTGCCACTCCGACTTCGAGCGTGTCGGGGAGTTCGCCGCGCCAGCCGTCGTGGATGCTCAGCCATTCGCCGAACGCTTCCAGGTCGGATGCCTTCTCCCACGCGGATTGTGGGTCGAGCGGAAGATCGGTCGCGACTTCGAGTTTCGCCATGCCCGCAGCGTAAACCGTTCCCCACGACAGAGCGAACGGCACCTTTCGCTCGATCAGATCGATCGAAGGTGCCGTTCGCTCGGGCAAGGGTAGGGAACCGTCAGTGCGACCCTCTCAGTGCGACACGGCCTTCTCGACACCGACACCGGTGAGCGAGCGCACCTCCATCTCCGCCTGCTTGAACGAATCCTCCGGCTTGTTGCGGCCGATGTACGTACCGATGATGCCGAGGGCGAAGGCGAGCGGGATGGACACGATGCCCGGGTTGGACAGCGGGAAGAACGAGAAGTCGACATCCGGGAACATCGACGACGCGCTGCCGGACACCGCCGGGGAGAACACGATCAGCAGCAGGCAGCTGATGAGGCCGCCGTAGATGCTGAACAGCGCACCCGTGGTGTTGAACTTCTTCCAGAACAGCGAGTACAGCAGCGTCGGCAGGTTCGCCGAGGCGGCAACAGCGAAGGCCAGCGCCACGAGGAAGGCGATGTTCTGCCCCATTGCGAGGATGCCGAGCACGATCGAGACGAGGCCGATCACGACGACGGTGATGCGCGAGACCCGCACCTGCTCGTCCTCGGTCGCCTTACCGTGCTTGAGCACGCTCGCGTAGATGTCGTGGGCGAACGATGCGGATGCCGTGATCGCCAGACCTGCGACGACCGCGAGGATCGTGGCGAATGCGACTGCGGAAATGACGGCGAGGAAGATCGTGCCGCCCAGTTCGTAGGCGAGCAGCGGTGCGGCCGCGTTCTCCTTGCCCGGGGCATTGAGAATGACGTCGGGGCCCACCATCTTTGCGGCGCCGTAGCCGAGGACCAGGGTGAACAGGTAGAAGGCGCCGATGAGCGCGATCGCCCAGGTCACCGAACGGCGTGCTTCCTTGGCGGTCGGCACCGTGTAGAACCGCATCAGCACGTGCGGCAGACCCGCGGTGCCGAGCACCAGCGCGATGCCCAGGGAGATGAAGTCGATCCGGGTCATGCCGCTGATGCCGTATTTCGCTCCGGGAGCGAGGATGTCGCGGCCGGCGACCGCTTCGTCCGTGGAGCTGGATGCCATCGCCTGAGCGTCGGCGAGCAGCTGCGAGAAGTTGCCGCGTACCGCGAACAACACGAGCACGAACATCACGCCTGCGCCCGCGATCAGCAGGACTGCCTTGACCATCTGGACGTACGTGGTGCCCTTCATGCCGCCGATGAGGACGTACACGATCATGAGCACACCGACGACGGCGACGACGATCGCCTGTCCGGCCTTGTCCTGGATGTCGAGCAGCAGCGCGACAAGGCCACCGGCACCAGCCATTTGAGCGAGCAGGTAGAACAGCGACACCGCGAGGGTCGACAGCGCCGCGGCCATCCGCACGGGCCGCTGCTTGAGCCGGAAGCTCAGCACATCGGCCATCGTGAATCGTCCGGTGTTGCGGAGCAGTTCGGCGACGAGCAACAGCGCGACGAGCCACGCGACGAGGAAGCCGATGGAGTACAGGAATCCGTCGTAGCCGTAGACAGCGATGGCGCCGGCGATACCGAGGAACGACGCCGCCGACAGGTAATCGCCTGCGATCGCGAAACCGTTCTGGGGACCGGAGAACTGGCCGCCGCCGGTGTAGAAGTCCGATGCCTTCTTCGTGGTGCGGCTGGCCTTGATGACCAGGCCCATCGTGACGACGACGAACGCCACGAAGATGGCGATGTTGAGCAGCGGGCTACCGACGTCGGTGCTGCCCTGGGCAAGTACGGTCACTTCTGCGGCCCTTCCAGTTCGTCGCGGATCGCTGCCGAGCGCGGATCGAGCTCACGGCCGGCGAACTTCACGTACACGGCGGTGATGATGAACGTGGTGACGAACTGCCCGAGGCCGAGGATCAGGCCGAGGTTGATGTTGCCGATCACCTTGGTTGCCATGAAATCCGCCGCGTAGGTCGCGAGCAGAACGTACAGGGCGTACCAGGCCAGGAAGAACACCGTCACCGGGAAGACGAACCGGCGCAAACGGCTGCGCAACTCCTGGAACTCCGGGCTCGCCTGCATGTCGACGAAGTCCTGCGGCGTGGGGTCTCGCCGCTCCGGTACGTCACTCTCGCTGAGTGGTGCTGTGGTCACTGCCGACTCCTTGGTCGTACGTGTGAGGTGTAGTTCACACAGACGCTAGTGAGACGGCCATCACACAGAAAGGGGTGCGTGCAGGTTGCACGCCGAGCTGTCGTGGCGTGCGCCGAACGGTCGACTCACCGCGACGAACGGCGCTCTCCGAATGCGCCGAGCTCTCGGTCGCGCCCCATCCCGAGACGCTCCGGAACATGCATCCGGGAAAAGGTACGACCGACGTCGGCGGGCACCCTCCGCCTCGTTGCCAAGCTCACCCCGATCATGACGAGGAAGGCCAGTGGCACACTCACCGCGCCCGGATAGGCCGACAGAACGGCAGGCCATCCCCCTGCGGTCGACGGGTCGAACCGCACCACGACTGCGAGCATGGCCGCACCTCCGGCCACCGCACCTCCCACGACCATTCCCGCTGCTGCACCGATCGCGGTCAGTCCACGCCACCAGATCCCCAGTACGAGCAGCGGGCACAACGTCGACGCGGCGATCGCGAACACCTGTCCCACCGACCTGGACAGATCCAGCGAGACCACCGACACGGCCAGCAGCAACGGAACGATCCCCGCCAGTACGGCTGCCATCCGGAAGTCCCGGACCCGTCCGCGCAGCACGTCGGTCGACAGCACCCCCGCGACACTCACCAGCAGACCGGACGACGTCGACAGGAACGCGGCGATCGCACCCGACGCGACGAGCGCGGCGAGGAGCTGACCCACCCACCCCGAGAGCACCGAGTTGGGCAGCAGCAACACCGCGGCGTCGGATCGGCCCGTGATCAGCAACTGCGGCACGTACAGGCGCGCGAACACTCCGAGGATGGTGGGAAACAGATAGAACAATCCGAGCAACCCGATCACGGCGAACGACGTCACGCGCGCCGCCCGGCCGTCGGGGTTCGTGTAGAACCGCACCAGGACGTGCGGCAGGCCCATCGTTCCGAGGAACGTGGCGATCATCAGCGAATACACCTGGAACAGGTGGTGCTCGCCACCGGCTCCGATCCCCGCGCCCGGCGACCCCCACGCATCGTTGTCGGAGGGTGCGCCCGCCACCACCGGCACGGACGACCCTTCATCGAGGACCAGTTCGGTGCCCGCGCCGAGTTCGTGCTCGCCGGGGGTCAGGACGATCCGGCCTGCCACCGGCCAGGAATCCACCTCGCCCGTGACCGTCACGGGGATCGGCTCCGCGACCTGCACGACGACGTCGACGGTGATGTCGACGGTGGTGATCTCGGTGACGGTGGGCGGCAACGGTTCGTCGACACCGCGGCTGTCGTTCACGAAATAGATCGTGAGGAACAGCGCGGGAACAGCGACCGCGGTGAGTTTGAGCCAGTACTGGAAGGCCTGCACGAACGTGATCGACCGCATGCCGCCGCCCACCACATTGGCGATGACGATGACGCCGACGACCGCCGCCCCGACCCAGCTGGGAAGTCCGAGCAGGATGTTCAGCGTCAGTCCGGCGCCCTGGAACTGCGGTACGAGATAGAGCACGCAGATGACCGCCACGACCACCATCGACAGCGACCGTAACCAGGGTTCGCCGAGTCGGAACTCGGCGAAATCCGGCACGGTGTACGCGCCCGAACGTCGCAGTGGCGCGGCGACGAACAGCAGCAGGCCGAGGTATCCGGCGGTGAACCCCACCGGGTACCACAGAGCGTCGGCGCCGTATTTGGCGACGAGACCCGCGACACCGAGAAATGATGCGGCGGAAAGGTATTCACCCGAGATCGCGGCGGCGTTCCAGCGTGGACCGACACTGCGGGAGGCGACGAGAAAATCCGAGGTGGTGCGGGAGATCCGCACCCCGTACACGCCGATCGCGACCGTCGCGACCGCGGCGGCGACGATGCCGACCACTGTGAGGACAGGAACCGAGGTATCCATGGGTGTGGAACGTCAGTCGTCGGTGAGGTCGGTGAAGTCCTGCTCATTGCGTTCGGCCAGGCGCACATACAGCCACGCACAGCCCAAGAGCAGGAGATACGAAACGAAGCCCAGGAGGATCCATGGCATCCGCACCTTCCACAGGGTGAAGTCGGCCAGCGCGGGAAACAGGGCCAGCACCACGGGGATTGCGCCGAGCAGGCACACCGGGACCACTGCGATCCGCAGGGCGAGTCCGAGTTGGGCGCGCACCAGACCCCGAACCATCGCGTCGCCCACCTCGGTCTGTTGCTGCACTTCGACCCGGGTGCGCACCATGCGCGCGCCGCGCCTTTTCGCCAGCACGACACGTTCGCGGTGCGGTCCGGCGGCGGGGCGTGTGCCCGGGCCGGTCACCGCGACGTCCACGACTGCATCGGACCTCGGATCAAGCGGTCCTTGAGTTCACGAGTGTGGCGACGGCTCACGGGCAGTTCGACCGGGGCTTGGCCACCGGCGGGTTTCATGCACACCACGAGCCCCGTCCCGGCGCTGCGGATACCGGTCACCAACGGCAGCGACACCAGGTAGGAGCGGTGGACGCGCAGGAAGCCTGCGTGCGCCCAGCGGCTCTCGAGCGACGAGATGGGAATGCGTACGAGGTGCGAACCGGTGTCGGTGTGAAGTCGTGTGTAGTCGCCGTCGGCTTCCACCCAGCGCACCGTCGACCGCGACACCAGGGTGGTCACACCGCCGAGTTCGACGGGAATCACCTCGTCGCGTGCCTCCGCATCGGCAGGCTCGGGTGCCGCAGGCGGGTGACGTTCGACGATGCGACGCACGGCCTCGGCGAGCCGTTCCTCCCGCAACGGTTTGAGCACGTAGTCCACCGCGCCCAGGTCGAACGCCGACACGGCCCGGTCGTCGTGCGCGGTCACGAACACCACCGACGGCGGCGACGCGAAGTTCCGCAGGATCCCTGCCAGTTCGAGCCCGTCGAGGCCCGGCATGTTGATGTCGAGGAACACAGCGTCGATCCCGCCGTCGCGCAGCAGCCGCAGCGCGGTGGTCGCGTCGCCCGCGGTGTGGACCTGCCCGATCTCGGGCCGGGCACGCAGCAGGTAGGCCAGCTCGTCGAGCGCGGGTGGTTCGTCGTCGACGGCGAGCACGGTCAGGTTCTCGGTGTTCTCATTCACAGCGAACTCATCGTGCCACGAACGATTCCGGTCACGGCCGGATACCCGCGCGGAATTTCGGCACCCGCATGCTCACCTTGGTCCCTGCGCCCGGCGCGGTGTCGACGACGAGGCCGTAGTCGTTGCCGAACGCGGCGCGCAGACGGTCGTCGACGTTGGCAAGTCCGACGTGCGCGGATTCCTTGATCCCGCTGCCCTCGGTGCCGTCGGCGGTCGAATCGAGTACTCCCGACCGCAGCAGTTCCGGGTCCATGCCGACACCGTCGTCCTCCACGCTGATGATGCAGTCGGTGCCCTCATCGGCCGCGACGATCGTGATGGTGCCTGCGCGCGCCGACTTACCGGCGATGCCGTGCCGCACCGCGTTCTCCACGAGTGGCTGCAATGCCAGGAACGGCAACGCGACGTTGAGTACCTCGGGCGCGACCTGCAACCGAACCTCGAGTGAGTTGCCGAAGCGGGCGCGTTCCAGCGTCAGATATCGGTCGATGTTGCGCAGCTCGTCGGCGAGCAACGTGTATTCGCCGGTCGCGCGGAACGAGTAGCGGGTGAAGTCCGCGAAATCGAGCAGCAACTCGCGGGCCCGGTCGGGGTCGGTGCGCACGAACGAGGCGACCGTGTTCAGTGCGTTGTAGATGAAGTGGGGGCTGATCTGTGCCCGCAGCGCACGTACCTCGGCGCGGTCGAGGCGAGCGCGGGACGCATCGAGTTCGGCGAGTTCGAGCTGGCTGCACGCGTATCTGGCCACCTCGGTGAGCGCGCCGAGCAGCGCAGGACCCGGGTCGGTGGTGGTGACGACACCGAGCACACCCGCGACACCGACCTCGTCGATGACCAGCGGCTGCGCGACCACGGCACGCGCCGCGACATCACCGAATCCGCGTTCGAGAGAACTGTGCCCGACGAGGACGCGCCGCTCACCGTCGATCGCGCGGGCCGCCGCATCCTGGACCTGCTCGGACAATGTTTCGAACGGCCCGTCCCACGCGAGCATGAGTCCGTCCGCGTCGAACAGAGCCACCGCCTGCGCCTCGGCGAGAAGCATCCGCAGGTGCGGGGCTGCTTCCTGCGCGGAGGCCGCATCCAGGCCGCTGCGCAGCGGTCGCGCAGCGAGCGACGCGGTGTGCAGAGTTGCGTGGACGGCCCGCTCGGCGGGTGTCGTGACAACTCGGCGCGTGCGCGCCCACACCGCGGCGATCCCCGCGGCAACGCACAGTGCCACGACAGCGACGACGAGCAGGACGGTTCCGGTCACGGATCTACGCTACGACGCGCATGAACGAAGATGCGCACCGAACGGATCAGTCCCGGCCGCGCCGGTCGATCCGCTCCTCCGCCGCGGCCTCTTCGACATCGAGACTCTCGAGTTCGGTCCGGAGCGTTTCGTCGTCGAGCGTGCCGTCGTCGCGCGCGGCGATCAGCGCGGTGCGTTGGGCACGCAGTACGGCACGACGGAACCGGTCGAACAACACACCCGCGTCCGGACTCTGCTCGACCTCGATCTCCGATTCGGCCCGCTCGACGTCGGCACGCGCCTGGATCGACCGGTCGACGCGCTCGAGGATTCGGCGCACCGCGTCGGCGTCGGTTCCTTCAGGGAGCTCCACGGACAGGGCGTGCAGTCTGCTTCTCGCCGCAGCGGAACTGATCGACCGGGCCAATGCACGCTGTTCTTCGGCCCGCAGCCGCTCGTACGGATCGGTGACGTCGAGACGGCGGATCAGCGCGGGCATGGTCGAGCCCTGGATGAGCAGGGTGCCGACGGCGACGACGATCGCAGTGAGATGAATGATCTCCCGGCCGGGGAACGGCTCACCGGAGGCGAGCATGAACGGGATGCCGCCTGCGGCGGCGAGCGTCACGACGCCGCGCATCCCGGCCCAGGACACCACGACGTGTTCTCGGAAGCTGAGCGTGTCGCGGCCGAGTCTGTGCAATCCGGCCTTCCGGACTGCTCGTCGCCGGCTCCAATTCAGCAGGCCCCAGGCCGGACGGACCAGCATGACCACGACCAGCACCGCGAACGCATACAGCAGAATCGTGACGACGTCGTAGCCGTTGTCGGTCACTTCGTCGAGAACGAACTTCAGCTGTAATCCCATGTACGCGAACACGAACATCTCGAGCAGTGTGTCGAGACTTTCCCAGACGAAGCGTTCCTGGAGTCTGGTCGAGACCGACAGGTCGGTCGACCGGTGCCCCATGTAGAGGCCGGCGGCGACGACCGCGAGCACCCCGGATGCGTGGATTTCCTCGGCAACGAGATACGCGGTGAACGGAATGACCAGGCCCAGCGCTGTTTCCAACGACGGATGATCCATACGGGAACGCACCCAATGCACGGTCACCGCGAGAACCAGACCCACCGCGACACCACCGACGACCTCGTAGCCGAAGAACACGACGGGCGAGTCGACGAATACCTGTGTGCCCACGACCGTGGAGACCGCCACAGTGAACAGCGTCAGGGCAGTGGCGTCGTTGACCAGGCCTTCACCGGTGAGGATGGCGATGACCCGCTTCGGCAGACCGAGTTTCTGCCCGACCGCGACCGCGCTGACCGCATCGGTGGGCGCGACGACGGCACCGAGGACCAGTGCCGCGCCGAAGGTGAGTTCCGGGACGAGCCATTCCGCGAAGAACGCCACGGCGAATGCGGTGACGAGGACCGTCCCGACACCGAGGCGAAGAATGTGCGACAGGTTGCGTTTGAAGGTGGGAACCGAGAACCGCAGCGCAGCCGAGTACAGCAGCGGCGGCAGGACCACCCCGAGGAGGACGTGCGGTTCGAGTTCGAGCTGTGGCAGGCCGGGGATGAACGACGCGAGGGCCCCGATCACGACGAGCACCAGCGGGGCCTGCAAATTTCCGCGGTTCGCCAGTCCGGTGACGGCGATCGCCGCGATGACGACGAGAAGAATCCAGGTTCCGCTCACCTGGTCGATTGTGCGTCAGGGGCCCGTGTCGCGGGCCCGAAGCGCAACGCCCCACGCACGAGGCATGCGTGGGGCAGGAGGCCTCAGACGGTGCCGAGGCCCTTCTTCGCCGCATCCTGGGCGCTGTCGACCTTGTCGGCGAACTTGCCGCCGGTCTTGTCGTCGGCCAGGTCGCCGACCTTGTCGATCGCCTGGTTCACCTTGTCCGGGTGCTGGGCGGCCAGATCTTTGCCCTTGTCGACGATGCCTTTGACCTGATCCATGAATCCCACAGCGTGTCCCTTTCGTTCGGCTATCGAGCGAAGAAATCCTCGCACAGCCGGGAAAGGGAGACGGCGGAGCACACGGACACGTCGACGGACTGCGCTATGGGGTGCGCGGCCCCGGTTGTGCCTCCGGGCCAGGATCGGACTGTGGCCCGGGGTCGCCGCCGGCACCGGGTTGGGCGCCGGGCGCGGGATTGCCGGAAGTGCCGAGGTGCTTCTTCGCAGCGTCCTGCGCCTTGTCGACGTGTTGCGAATACTTGCCGCCGGTCTTCCCGTCGACCGTGTCGCCCGCCTTGTCGATGTACCCCTGGACCTTGTCGGGGTTCTGTGAGGCGTAGTCCTTGCCCTTACCGAGCAAACCCTTGAGCGAATCCATCAAACCCATGCCGTCCTCCTTCTGTGGGTGGAGTCGTCGACACGATTTCCCGCCCGAGAGGCCTTGCGAAACATGCACCGACGAATCCAGGCAGCGGTCGACGGTCAGTGTACTCCCGGGAGCAGGTCGTCCGGGGCTGCGAACAGACGCCGGTGCTCGCCGTGCAGGCGCCCCGAGACCCACCAGATGACCTCGACGAGCACCACACCGATCGCACCGCACGTCACCGCGATCGTCGAATAGGCAACGTTGGACGGGTCCAGCGCGAAGAATTCGCGCGTGGCCGGAACCGAGAACAACACGACGTAGCCGAGCAACGAACCGGTCAGCAAGACGATCTTCCACCACTGGTACGGGCGTGCCACCACAGCCAGAACCCACAGCGCGATCATGATCAGCGTGATCAGCGCCGACGTCCCGGCCTGGATCTTCTGCTCTTCGGTCTGATCCGGCCCGCCGTAGACGAGCACGTAACAGACAAACGTGGCCACACCGGTCACCACGCCCGACGGGATCGCCAGACGCATCACCCGCGACACGAATCCCGACCGCGCACGCTCGTTGTTCGGTGCGAGCGACAACAGGAACGCCGGGATACCGATGGTGAACCACGCCGCGATCGTCACGTGTCGCGGAAGAAACGGATACGGCAACGGCTCGAAATCGAAAACCTGCGACAGCGCCCCCGACACACCTATCAGGAAGGCCAGCAACACCGAGTACACGGTCTTGGTGAGGAACAGGTTGGAGACGCGTTCGATGTTGCCGATCACGCGGCGCCCCTCCCCCACCACGTACGGCAGGGTCGCGAACTTGTTGTCGAGCAAGACGATCTGCGCAACAGATCGGGTCGCCGGGCTGCCCGATCCCATCGCGACCCCGATGTCGGCGTCCTTGAGCGCCAGCACGTCGTTGACACCGTCGCCGGTCATCGCGACGGTGTGTCCCCGCGACTGCAGGGCGGCCACCATCGCACGCTTCTGATCCGGTCGGACGCGTCCGAATGTCGTTGCGGATCCGACGGTCTCGGCAAGTTCGGTCGGGTCGTCGGGCAACGTGCGGGCGTCGATCGGACGGTCACCGCCTTGAAGTCCCAGCGACGACGCGACCGCACCCACCGATACGGCGTTGTCGCCGGAGATCACCTTGACGTCGACCTTCTGACCTGCGAAGTATTCGAGAGTGTCCTGCGCGTCGGGCCGGATCCGTTGCTCGAGCACCACCAACGCTCCAGGTGTCACGGTGCCGGGAGCATCGGGGTCGTCGACGGGACGGTCGCCCGAGGCGAGCAGCAGCACCCGCAAGCCCTTCGCTCCGATCTCCTCCGCCTTCAACGCGAAATCGGATGTGGGGTCGAGCAACACGTCGGGCGCACCGAGCAGCCAGTTGCCGTGGTTTCCGTAGGACTGCCCGCTCCACTTCTTCGCCGACGAGAACGGCGCGACCGCAGTCGATTCCCCCCATCCCGGACCGTCCGGGAACGCCTCGCCGATCGCGAGCACACTCGCGTTCGGTCGCGGATCGTCTGCAGCGAGCGCCGCGAGCGCCGCACGTGCGGTATCGAGATCGGTGCCGTCGGCGGGAACGACGTCCGCCAACCGCATTCCGTTCTCGGTGAGTGTGCCGGTCTTGTCGGCGCACACGACATCGACGCGAGCGAGACCCTCGATGGCGGGAAGTTCCTGCACGAGACACTGTCGGCGTCCGAGCCTGATCACGCCCACCGCAAACGCGATCGACGTCATCAGCACGAGCCCTTCGGGCACCATCGGCACGAGCGCGGCCACCATACCGCTGAGCGCCGGCCCGAGTGCCTCACCGCTCGAGAACAACTGGTTGTAGATGATGAGCAGGCCCGCGGGAATCATCAGGTAAGTGATGAACTTCAGGATCTTGTTGATCCCGGCATTGAGTTCGGAATGCACCAGCGTGAACTTGCTGGCCTCGTCCGCGAGCCGGGCCGCATACGCATCGCGTCCCACCTTCGTCGCCCGGTACGCACCGCTGCCCGACGCCACGAAACTGCCCGACATCACCGTCGAGCCCGGTGTCTTGTCGATCGCGTCGGCTTCGCCGGTGAGCAGCGATTCGTCGAGTTCGAGTGCTGCTGCATCGACGACGACCCCGTCGACCACGAGCTGGTCGCCGGGGCCGAGTTCGATGATGTCGTCGAGCACCACCTCGCGCGGCGACAGCTCTGCGGACATGCCGTTTCGGCGCACCACCGGTTTGGCCTGCCCGACGATCGCAAGCTTGTCGAGTGTGCGTTTGGCACGCACCTCCTGGATGATGCCGATCCCGCTGTTCGCGATGATCAACAGCCCGAACATGCCGTCGATGATCGACCCGGTGAACAGCACGATCAGGAAGAGCACACCGAGGATCGCGTTGATGCGCGTGAACACGTTGGCGCGCACGATGTCCTTGACCGACCGTGACGCCCTGTCGGGAACGTCGTTGGTCTCGCCCCGCGCGACCCGTTCGGCGATCTGCTCGGTCGTCAGCCCGTTCGCGACATGCGTCGCGTCGGTCTCGATCGTCTCACCCGGCCCTAACGTCACGGTGGGCTCGTCTGCTGTCATGCCGATCAGGCTATGCCGTGAGCCGACATTTTTTTCAGTGCCCTCTGGTGCACAACCCTGCCGGAGCTGATCGCGCATTCCTCCATGCTGTTGTGGCCGAGGTCGGAGGTGAAATCAGCCGAGGTCGACCCACCACTGCTGGTCCGCACGCGGCCGAGACACGTCCACCCGCTGCCCCGGCATCGGGACGGCCGTCGCGACATTGTTCTCCTGCGCTGCAGGCAACAGACGGGCGATCGGTTCCGACCATGCGTGGAACGCGAGGTTGAACGTGCCCCAATGCACCGGCACGAGGAGGCTGTCACGGCGCTCGGTTCCGCCGAGGTCGAGGTGGGTGCGCACCGCCTCTTCCGGGTTCATGTGGATGTCGGGCCACCGTAGGTCGTACGCCCCGACGGGGAGAAGTGTCAGGTCGAACGGCCCGTACTTCTCGCCGAGGTCGGCGAAGCGGCGGGTGTATCCGCTGTCACCGCCGAAGAACACCGAATGGGAAGGCCCGGTGAGCACCCACGACGACCACAACGTGATGTTGCGCTGCAGACCGCGGCCCGAGAAGTGGCGGGCCTCGGTGCAGGTCACCTTCAGTCCGTCGATCTCGGCGTGTTCGTCCCAGTCGAGTTCGACGATGCGATCCTCGGGTACCCGCCACTTCCGCAGATGCGCTCCCACCCCGACGGGCACGAGGAACTTGGTCCGGGGTTGTGTTGCCGCGAGCGATTCGACGGTGAAGCGATCGAGGTGGTCGTAGTGATCGTGCGAGATGATCACCGCGTCGATCGGCGGCAACACCGACAGTTCCATCGGCATGCGATGCAGACGCATCGGACCGACCGTCGCCGAAGGCGACACCCTGTCGCTCCACACGGGGTCTGCGAGCACCCGATACCCGTCGATCTCGATCAGGACGCTCGAATGCCCGAGCCAGGTCACTGCCAGCGGCGCTGCCTCGACCGGCGCCACGTACGGGGCGATGGGGACTTCACCCTGCGGTGTTCCGCGGGAACCACGGGCGACCAGGTCCTTGACGAACCCACCGCCTGCCTCGGGGCCGAGAGCCTGCGCGGGCTCGGAATTGTGGAAGCGCCCCTCGCGGTACTGCGGCGATCCCGCTGCGTACGGGCGGATGTCGGCAACCGAGGCACCGATCGACGCGGGCAATCCGTGTGCCGCGCGCGCCAACCACACGAGCCCTGCGCCCGCAGCCGCAGAGGAGGCCATCCGCCCGATGTTCATCGGCCGCGGAAGATCGGGTCGCGACGTTCGGCCCGCGCCTGGCGCGCTTCCTGCGCGTCCTCGCTGAGCCACGCCGCGGCAGCTGCCGCCTGCTGTTCGGCGGTGGGGTCGCGGCGAGTTCCGTCGTCGTTGAGAAAGAGCTTGTGCGCGTGCATCGAGAGCGGTGCGAGCTTCGCGATCTCCTGCGCCCACGACTGGGCAGCCGCCAGATCGCCGATCTTGTTGGCCAGGCCGTGGGCCAACGCGTCGTCGGCCTCGATCGCCTCGCACGCGAGCATCACCGTGCGGGCACGACCACCACCGACGAGCGACGCGAGCCGCCGCACCGTCCACCGATCCACCGAGATCCCCAACTTCGCCGCGGGCACCGCGAATCTTGCGCCGGGAGCCACCACGCGCAGATCGGATGCGAGCGCCAGCTGGGTTCCCGCACCGATCGCCGGACCGTTGACGGCGGCGATCACCGGGAGCGGCGCCTCCACGATCGTGCGGAGCAACTCGGCGAGACTCTCGGTGAATCCCTCCGCGTACACATCGCCGGACAGGTCGGCACCCGCACAGAACGACGTACCGCGTCCGGTGATCACGACAACTCGTGCGTCGTCTTCCACGGCCTTCTCCACGGCCTCGCGGATCTCCACACACAACTGTGTGGTGAGCGCGTTGCGGCGTTCCTCACGCTGGAGTTCCACCGTCAACACGGCACCGTCGCGGCTGATTCCGATCATCACTTCCCCATCCTGTTCGACTCGGGCATCCGCATCATCCCACCACCGCGTGCGGTGTTGAAACCGATGACCATTGTCCCTGGACCCGACGACGCCGACAGCGAACAATGGGGACAAGGCCCGACCTGTCGAACGAGGACGGAGCGCTGATGAGCACCCGCATTCCCGATTCCGACGTGGTGCGTATGGCCGTGGATCTCGCGTGCCGCGCACCCTCGGTGCACAACAGTCAGCCGTGGCACTGGCGATACGAGACCGGGGCACTCGACCTGCACGCCGACGCGACGCGGATGCTCGCGGCCACCGACCCTTCGGGCAGGCAGCTCGTCCTCAGCTGCGGCGCGGCCCTGCATCACCTCGAGGTCGCGTTCACGGCCTTGAAATGGTCGACCGACGTCCGACGACTTCCCGACGGCGCACATTCCGATCATCTCGCCACCGTCCGTTTCGGACACGGCGCCCGGCCCGCGTCACACGATTTCGATCTCGTCGCGGCGATCAGGCGCCGTTATTCCGACCGGCGACCGCTCGGAACGCCCGACACGGCCATCACCCGGAGCATCGCGTCGAGAGCCGGGACGGGCGCCGCGCAGGTGACCGTCCTGTCTCCCGAAGCACGTTCGGTGTTGGCCGACGCGACCGAGCGCAGCGCCGCCCTCCGCCGCTACGACACCTCGTACCAGGAGGAGCTGCGCTGGTGGGCGGGGCACACCACCAAGACCACCGGCATCCCGCCCGAAGCACTGGTGACCACGGAACAACATCCCCGGGTCGACGTCGGGCGCCGCTTCCCCGCGGGCAGTAGAACCACCCCGGAGGGAGTCCCGGCCGAAGACGATGCCTCGACGGTCCTGCTGGTCAGCACCTCGGCCGACGAGCGGCACTCGTGGCTGGCCGCCGGCAGGCTGCTCTCGGAACTGCTCCTCGAAGCGACGGTGCACGGCTTGTCGACATGCCCTCTGACCCATGTGACCGAGCTGCCGGGTAGCCGAGAGATCATCGCCGGAGTCACGCCCGACGGCGGTTGTCCGCAGGCACTGATCCGAATCGGGACAGCCGTGCCCGAAGGCAGGCCCGCACCGACGCCGCGGCTTCCCACCGAGGCGGTGCTGTCGGTTGCATCGAGCCGGCGCTGACCGGTCATTCGGCAGCGAGCTCGATCAGCCGTGCTCGACGACCGTCGACTGTTCAGTGCTGTCCACCGTCTCGACAGGGCCGGTGAATTGACTGATGTACAGGTCGTAATAGGCACCGCGGGCAGCGAGGAGCTCCTCGTGGCTTCCCTGCTCGACGATGTGTCCGTCCTCCATGACGACGATGACGTCGGCGTCACGGATCGTGGAGAGACGGTGTGCGATGACGAAACTCGTCCGGTCGGTGCGCAGCGTCGCCATGGCCTGCTGGATGAGCAGTTCGGTGCGGGTATCGACGGAACTGGTCGCCTCGTCGAGGATGAGCACGACCGGCTTGGCCAGGAAGGCCCGCGCGATTGTGATCAGCTGCCGTTCCCCGGCGCTGACGCCTCCGCCTTCCTCGTCGAGCATCGTGTCGTAGCCGTCGGGTAGCGACCGTACGAAATGGTCGACGTGGCTCAGCTCGGCGGCTTCGATCACTTCCTCTCGGGAAGCACTCGGATCGCCGTAGGCGATGTTCTCGTAGATGGTGCCGCCGAACAGCCAGGAGTCCTGCAGGACCATGCCGGTGCGTTCGCGCAGATCGTCGCGGGTCATGCGCTGGGAGTCCACACCGTCGACGCGGATCGTCCCCGAGTCGACGTCGTAGAACCGCATGATGAGGTTGACGAGGGTGGTCTTGCCCGCGCCGGTCGGTCCGACGATCGCGACCATGTGCCCGGGTTCGGCCACCAGCGTCAGGTTCTCGATGAGCGGCCTGTCGGGAACGTAGCGGAACGACACGTCGTCGAAGTCGATGCGTCCGCTGTTGGTCGCCGGGGTCTGCGGGTCTTCCGGATCGGAGCTCTGTTCCTCGGCGTCGAGGATGTCGAAGATCCGTTCGGCCGAGGCCACTCCGCTCTGCAGCAGATTGACCATGGACCCGATCTGGGCGAGCGGCTGGGTGAATTGCCGCGAGTACTGGATGAACGCCTGCACCGACCCGAGACTCAACGAGCCCGACGCGACCTGGAGTCCGCCGACGACGGCCACCGCGACGAAGTTCAGGTTGCCCAGGAACATGATGGCCGGCTGGACCAGACCGGAGATGAACTGGGCGCGCCAACTCGAGTTGTAGAGCTTGTCGTTGCGGGTGTCGAACTCGTTCTCGACTTCCTGCTGCCGACCGAACGCCAGCATCAGTTCGTGCCCGGTGATCGCTTCTTCGACCTGCGCATTGAGTTTGCCGGTCGACGACCATTGCGCAGAGAAGTGCGGTTTGGAACGCCGGGCGATCAGGACGGTCGCGAGGATCGACAGTGGGATCGCCACCAGCGCGATGATCGTGAGCAGCGGTGAGATGGAGAGCATCATGATCAGGATCGCGATGACAGTGAGCACCGAGTTCAGTGCCTGCGAGACGGTCTGCTGCAGGCTCTGCGACAGATTGTCGAGGTCGTTGGTGACTCGGCTGAGCAGATCCCCGCGCGGTGTCGTGTCGTAGTAGTGCAGGGGCAGGCGATGAACCTTCTCCTCCACATCGGAACGCAAGCGCTTGATCGTGCCGACGACGACGATGTTGAGCAGATAGGCACCGACCCACGCGAGCAGTGCCGACCCCACATACAGGGCGAGAACCGTCAGCAGCACCTGCCCGACTGCAGTGAAGTCGATGCCGACACCGGGGGTGAGGTCCATCGAGCCGACCATGTCGGCGAACGTGTCCTGTCCCTGTGCTCGAAGGTCGGCGACCGCCTGATCCTTGGTGGTGCCTGCCGGGAGCATCCGGCCGATGACACCGTTGAAGATCAGGTCGGTGGCGTGCCCCAGGATCCGCGGGGCGATCGCCGTGAGAATCACTGATCCGACGGTCGCGGTCAGGATCACGATCATGAAGCCGCGATACGACACCAGCAGGTGCAGTAGCCGTTTCATGGACGGCACGAACGAGCGAGGCTTCTGCACCGGCGCACCCAGCGGCTGCCTGCCGCCCGGGCCGGTCACGACCGCTCCTCGACGGCGAGCTGCGATCGGACGATCTCGGAGTAGGTCTCGCACGAGTCGAGTAGTTCGTCGTGCCGCCCCAACCCGACGATTCGTCCGCGGTCGAGTACCACGATCTGGTCGGCATCCATGATCGTCGACACCCGCTGCGCGACGATGATCACCGCAGAGGCGGTGGTCGCGGGGCGTAGCGCGGATCTCAGGCGCGCGTCTGTCGACAGGTCCAGCGCAGAGAATGCGTCGTCGAACAGGTAGATGGACGGCCTGCGGACGACTGCCCGCGCGATCGCCAGGCGCTGCCGCTGACCACCCGAGACCGTCGTGCCGCCCTGGGCTATCGGCGTGTCGAGGCCCTGCGGCATCGCGCGAACGAAGTCTTCGGCCTGCGCGATACGTAGCGCCTCCCAGACCTCGTCGTCGGTGGCATCCGGTTTCCCGTAGCGCACAGTGGAGGCGACGGTGCCGGAGAACAGGTACGCGCGTTGTGGGACCAGCCCGATCGCCGCCCGCAATGCGTCGGGGTCGAGATTCCGGACGTCGATGCCGCCCACCAGAACCGACCCGTCGGTGACGTCGATCAGGCGCGGCACCAATCCGATCAGGGTCGTCTTGCCCGACCCCGTCGATCCGATGACCGCTGTGGTGGTGCCGGGTGCGACACGGAACGACATGCCGTCCACCACCGGGCTGTCGGCACCGGGATAGCGGAACTGCGCGCCGCGGAACTCGACGGTGGCCGGATCCAGGGCGAACCCGACCGGCTTTGCCGGACGCACCACCGACGTCTCGGTGGCGAGGACCTCACCGATCCGTTCGGCGCACACGGTCGCTCTGGGAGCCATCATCGCGAGGAACGACGCCATCATGACCGACATCATGATCTGCATGACGTAGCTGATCATTGCACTCAGGGCACCGATCTCCACGCTGCCGTCGGAGATTTCGTGCCCGCCGACCCAGATGATCGCAACGATGGTCACGTTCGTGATTCCCATGACCACGGGGAACATCAACGCCATCATCCGCCCGACCCGCAGGCTCGCGTCTGCGAGTTCGTCGTTGGCGACCTCGAACCTGTCGGCCTCGTGTCGTTCCCGGACGAATGCGCGCACCACGCGGATTCCCGTGATCTGCTCCCGCAGGATCCGATTGACGCTGTCGAGTCGGGCTTGCATCACTCGGAAACCGGGGACCATCACCCGGATGATCAGGGCCATGGTGACACCGAGAACGGGCACTGCCACCGCGAGCACCCACGCCATGGGCGCCGCGACATGAATCCCCATGGCAATCCCGCCGATACACATGATCGGCGCCGTAACCAGGATGAACGAGCTCATCACCAGCAGGAGCTGGACCTGTTGCACGTCGTTGGTCGTGCGGGTGATCAACGACGGCGCACCGAACGTGCCGACTTCACGTGCCGAGAAGGTGTTCACCCGGTGCAGCAGATCGTGGCGGAGGTCGCGTCCCACGGCAAGTGCACCGCGGGCACCGAAGTACTGACCCCACATCATGCAGACCAGTTGCACGAACGTCACCACGAACATCCAGCCACCGATACGCAGGATGTATCCGGTGTCGCCTTTGGCGACACCGTTGTCGATGATGTCGGCGTTGAGAGTCGGCAGGTAGAGCATCGCGGCCGTTGCCACGAACTGCAGGATCACCACCGCCGCGACGTTGACGCGATATCGCGGCAGGTACGCGGCGATCAGACGAATCAGCATGACGCCATCACCCCAACGACAGTAGTAGGCATGATCATGATCGACCAGCGAATTCTCACCTGTCCGGTTGCGTTCGCGTCGTTCGTTCTAGGAGATCAGGCCCTCGGCGATCAACCACTCGTACGCGACCTCGGAGGGCTCCTGCCCCTCGATGTCGACCTTGCCGTTGAGGTCCCGCATCACATCGTCGGTCAGCCGTGCAGACAACGTGCCCATGAGCTCCGCGATCTCCGGGTATTCGGCCAGGACCTCACCGCGGATGACCGCGGTCCCGCTGTAGGGCAGGAAGAACTCCCGAGTGTCTTCGAGGACGACGAGGTCGAGGTTCTTGATCCGTCCGTCGGTGGTGTAGACCATGCCGAAGTTGCAGGGTTCGCCCGCCGCGGTGGAGGTGTAGATCACGCCCGCATCCATCCTGGTCACGTTGTCTGCGGGAACTCCGTTCGGGTCGTTCAACGGGATCCCGTAGGCATCGAGCATCGGAACGAAACCATCCGGACGACTGAAGAACTCGTCGTCCACACAGAACGTGCGTTCCGCGACAGGCAGGCCTGCGATGTCCTCGAGACTCTGCACGCCGAGACGCTCGGCCGTCGGCGACGACGCGGCGAACGCGTAGGTGTTGTCGAAATTCGCCGGCGGTAGCCACACGAGGTCGTATTGCTGTTCCTCGAGCTCACGCACCCGCTCCCAGAGTTCACGCGGATCGGCGATCGTCTCGGTCTGTCCGTGATAGGTCACCCATCCGGTGCCCGTGTATTCCCAGACGATGTCGACGTCACCGTTGAGCAGCGCCTGGCGCGACGACGCCGACCCGGGCGCACCCGTGAGATCGGCGACGTCCGCACCGGCCGCCGCGAGGTAGGTGGCGGTGATCTTGCCGAGAACGACGCCCTCGGTGAAGCTCTTGGACGAAACCGTCACCGACGCACCGGCCAGGGGTTCGCTCCCATCCGGGAGAGCAGCGCTCCGATACGTTCCCGAGGAGCTGACCAGGCCGCACGCACCGAGAACGACCACGCTGACGACCAGGAGAAGAAGGCGAACAGCGTGCGGTTTCATGCGAGGCCTCGGGGGGTCGCGGCGAGCTCGACCAGCCGGCCGAGCCAATCGATGATCATCGCGAGGAGCGCGACCAGGACTGCACCCGAAATGAGCAGAGCGGGAAGGAACAACGTCACGCCCGTGGTGATGAGCGTTCCCAGACTCGGTGCACCGATGAACGTGCTGAGGGTGGCGGTTCCGACGAGGATCACCAGCGCGGTCCGAATACCGTTGAGAATGATGGGTACTGCGAGCGGAAGCTCGACACGGACCAGGGTTCGTGTGCTGGAGAAGCCGATACCTCGCGCCGCCTCGACCACCCGCCGATCCACCTGCCGCAGGCCGACGATCGTGTTCTGGAGAATCGGAAGGATCGCGTATACGACGAGTCCGATCACCGCGGTCCGGAATCCGGTGCCGAGCCACATCGTGAACAGGACGAGCAATCCCACTGCCGGGGCAGCCTGCCCGACGTTCGCCGCGTTGACGACCACCGGATTGAGCCAGCGCATCGAGTCGCGGCTCAGGAGGATCCCGAGCGGCACGGCGATCACGATCACGATCACCGCTGCCACCACCGTCAGCACGATGTGGTCCATGATGGTCGCGCGTAAGTTGCCCCACCCGAGGGCGGCCTGCTCGGTGTCCGTGAACGACGACGTCAGGTACCAATACGCGTAGCCGGCACCGATGACGACAATGATCAGTGGCTCGACCCAGACGTCCACCGGCACACGCCGGGTGCGGTTCATCGCGCCCCCCGCACCGGACCACCGCCGGGTTCGCGGTCGGCACCTTCCTCGTGCGAGGTGTACGACGCCTCGTCGCCCGAACGCACCTCGGCCGTGTATGCGCGGATCACCGCCATGACGGTGCCGATTCTCAGTGCGCCCTGCACCACGCCGCGACCGTCCGTGACGAGAACACCGCCCTGACTCGCGGCGAGCATCATGTCGAGCGCGTCGTTCAGTGTGGACGACGCACTCACCACTGGAAGCCGCACGTCGACGAAGTCGGATATCTGCGGCTTCGTGGCGACTTCGGCGAGAGTCGGCCAGGCACGCGGCCGTCCACGTGAGTCCACCACCGCGATCCAATCGTGGCCGGCAGCGCGAGCCCGATCGATCACCTGCTGGGCCGCCTCCCCGACGGTGGCCGTGACGACGGGCTCGTAGTCGACATCCCGGACTCGCGCCAGCGTCAACTGTGCGAGGGTGGCGCCCGACCCGACGAATTCCTCGACGAACGGAGTCGCGGGGTCGGCGAGAATTTCGGAGGGGGGCGCGTACTGTTCGATGTGGCCACCCTCCGACAGGATCAACACCCTGTCGCCGAGTTTCGTCGCCTCCTGAAAATCGTGTGTGACCAGGACGATCGTCTTTCCCAGTTCTTGCTGGATGGCGAGAAGGCTGTCCTGCAGACGTACTCGGGTGAGCGGATCCACCGCGCCGAACGGTTCGTCCATCAGCAACACCGGCGGATCGGCGGCGAGTGCCCGCGCGACGCCCACCCGCTGCTGCTGGCCACCGGACATGTCCTTGGGTAGCCGGTCGGCGTACGTCTGCGGCTCGAGTCCGACGAGTTCGAGAAGATAGTCGGTGCGTTCCGCGATCTGCTTACGGCTCCACCCCAGGACCCGGGGAACTGCGCCGATGTTCTTCGCGACCGACCAGTGCGGGAAGAGTCCTCCCGATTGGATCACGTATCCGATCGACTGCCTGAGCCGGTCCGGGTTCTCTCCGGTGACGTCCCGGTCGCCGATGAGAATGCGACCTTCGGTCGGTTCGATCATTCTGTTGATCATCTTGAGCGTCGTGGTCTTGCCGCATCCCGAGGGTCCGACGAAGGCCACGATCTCGCCCGCGGCGATCTCGAGGTCCAGCCGCTCGACCGCAGGCTTCGTCTGGCCCCGATAGCGTTTGACCACGCCGTCGAGTCGGATCGATTCTCCGGTGATACGCCGATCCGACCCGTCACCTGCGACGACCTCGGGGGTGGTGCGGTCGCTCGTCATCACAGCCCCTTCGAAATGGTAAGGCGTCCGAGCAGGACGAGGAGGGCATCGAAGACCAACGCCACGACGACGACGAGAATGGTTCCGGTCAAGGCCATCTCGACGGCGTTGGTACCGCCGAGTCGGGACAGACCGTTGAAGATCAAGGATCCGAGGCCCGGACCCAGGACGTAGGCGACGATGGCCGCGACACCGACGACCATCTGGGTCGAGACGCGAATTCCGCTGAGGATGACCGGCCACGCGATCGGCAATTCGACGAACGCGAGTATCCGCCACCGCGCGAGTCCTATTCCCCGCGCTGATTCGACGACCGCAGGCGACACCGACCGCAGGCCCACAACGGCACTGCCGATCACCGGCATCGCCGCGAAGAAGGCGAGCATCACGAACGACGGCGTGACACCGAGTCCGAAGGGAATGATCAGCAGCGCAAGCAGTGCAAGCGACGGGATCGTCAACGCCACGCGGCTGCCGGTGAGTGTGAGCGAGGACAGCACCGGAAGGCGGTAGACCGCAATGCCGATCGCCAACGCGACGAGGCTGCCCACCAGCACGGTCTGGAACGCGAGGGAGGCGTGTTGGTAGGTCAGGAACAGCAAGGTCTCCTCACGTCCCTGGATGTAGCCCCACAAACTCACGGCGTACCTCTTGACCTCGTGACCGAGACGCCCCGTCTTATCGGCGAGGCGCCTCCGGACAAGCTATCCGCAATGGAACGCGGATGTGGGCGGTTCGAACTGTTCTCCCCCACATCGGGAATCCCGGTCATTCCTCCTCGTCGGCGCGGGGACGACCAGGCCTGCGGATCTGCCCGGCATCCCGAGGCATCCGTCCCTCGTCGGTCAAGGCACGACGGAGGACGAACTCGATCTGCGCGTTGGTGCTGCGCAACTCGTCCGACGCCCATCGCGCGAGCGCGTCGTGGACCGCGGGGTCGAGCCGCAGCAGCACCTTCTTACGTTCGGCCATGCCCCATCGTCCTACTGGTAGAGCGAGCCCGCGTTGACGACGGGTTGCGCACCGTGGTCGCCGCAGAGGACGACGAGGAGGTTGGAGACCATCGCGGCCTTACGTTCTTCGTCGAGTTCGACGGTGTTCTCGGCCACGAGCCGGTCGAGCGCGCTGCCGACGATGGTGACGGCGCCATGGACGATCTGCTCGCGCGCTGCGATCACCGCGCCGGCCTGCTGGCGGCGCAGCATGGCCTGTGCGATTTCCGGTGCGTAGGCGAGCTGGTTGATGCGGGTTTCGATGATGCGAACCCCCGCGGACTGCACCCGCTCGTGGACCTCCTCCGACAACCTGGTGGTGATCTCGTCGGCGTTCTGACGCAGCGACATCACCTCGGTGGGGCCGTCGTACGGGTAGCTGCCTGCCACGTGGCGGACGGCGGCTTCGGTCTGGACCGCGACGAATTCTTCGAAGTCATCGACGTCGAACACTGCGCGGGCGGTGTCCTCGACCTGCCAGACGATGATCGCGGAGATCTCGATGGGGTTGCCGTCGGCGTCGTTGACCTTCGCCCTTCCCGTTTCATGGTTGCGGATGCGGGTGGTGATCTTGTGGCGCGAGTTGAGCGGGTTCATCCACAGCAGACCGGGTTCGCGCAACGTGCCCGAGTACGACCCACCGAGCAGCTGCAGAACGCGAGCTTCGTTGGGCTCCACCAATATCAACCCGGTGAGGAGCACGGTGGCGACGACGAAGACCACCGCACCGATGACGATCAGCGGCACGTCGACCTCGATCGCGCCCCACACGATCAGTCCGATCGCGGCGAGCCCCACGACGAGGCCTGCGACGAGCACGACCCAGCCGTTGAACGAGCGACCCGGTCGCTCGACTGTGAATGTGTCCGGTGTGTCCATGAAGCTCCCTCTCGATACCTTTAAGATATTAAAGTGATATCACATTACTGGGCCGGAGCACCATCACGAATCCGGCGTACCGGACGTCGACCCGGCTCCCTGCACCGTTGCCGCACACGCCCCCGCTTTGCGAGGCATCATTGAATACACGAGAGTCGACGGGGAGGGGTTCGATGAGGCCCGAGGGCACCGCGGCCGATACGAAGGCCGTCGACGTCGTCGTGATCGGCGCCGGGCAGGCGGGGCTCTCCTCCGCGTACTACCTGCGCCGATTCGGTGTTCCCCCGGAAACCGGTTTCGTCGTCCTGGACCGCTCCTACGGACCCGGCGGAGCATGGCAGCACCGATGGCCGTCACTGACGTTGAGCACCGTCAACGGCATCCACGATCTTCCCGGGTCCGCATTCGAGGACATCGCCGGATCCGGGTCGGGTCTCGCCCCCGCGTCCACAGCGGTGCCCGAGTACTACGCGGACTACGAGAAGCGGTTCGAACTCCCGATCCACCGCCCGGTCCAGGCCACGGTGGTCTGCGACCGCGGCGACCACCTGCGCGTCGAAACCGACTCCGGGATATTCACCGCCAGAGGCATCATCAACGCCACCGGAACCTGGGAACACCCCTTCGTCCCCTGGTATCCCGGAGCGACTCGCTTCCGCGGGAGGCAGTTGCATACCAAGGACTACCGCTCCGCCGACGAGTTCGTCGGCAGACACGTACTGGTCGTCGGCGGCGGCATCTCGGCGGTGCAACTGCTCGACGAGATCTCCCGTGTCACGAGAACCTCCTGGACCACGCGACGCGAACCCGCGTGGCGCGACGAGGACTTTACTCCCGAGATCGGCAGGGCTGCAGTGGCATTCGTCGAGAACAGAGTACGACGCGGCCTACCGCCCGGCTCCGTCGTCTCCGTCACCGGACTACCCGTCACCCCGGCGATCCGAGCCGCCCGCGAGCGCGGCGTTCTCGAGCGGCAGCCGATATTCTCCGAGATCACCGAGACCGGCGTGCAATGGCCCGACGGATCACAACTCGACGTCGATGTCATCCTGTGGTGCACGGGCTTCCGCAGTTCCCTCGACCACCTCGCACCATTGAACCTGCGCAACGCGGGCGGCGGGATCACACTGACCGGCCGGCTCGCAACCCGGGTCGAAGGTGATCCTCGAATCCATCTGGTGGGGTACGGTCCGTCGGCGTCCACCATCGGCGCCAACCGCGCAGGGCGCGCGGCGGCACGCGAACTCGTCGACCATCTGGAGGCGGAGGCCCACGCGACGTGACCGGACGCGGCGGGTCGGTGCTGCTGGTGGCGCTCGCTGCCACCGCGAGTCTCCTGGTGAGCGCACCCGCCGTCGTCGAGGTCGAGACACCCCCGCCTGCACCCGTCGCGGCGCCCGCACCACCGCTACCCCTGCCGTCCCTGTCGTTCGACGAACTCGTCTCCCGCACCGAGTCGGTGGTGGTCAACATCGACGCGCACCGCGGGTGGAGCGGGGTTGCCGGCACAGGAATCGTCCTCACCCCCGACGGCGTGACACTGACGAATCATCACGTCGTGAGCGGCGCCACCGAGATCACCGCAGTCAGTCCAGCAACCGGACTGATCTACGACGTCGCCGTCACCGGCTACGACCGCACCCGCGACATCGCGGTCCTGCAACTCGGCGCGGCACACGATCTGCCGGTCGCCGCCCTGGCCGAGGCGCCACCGGAGGTCGGATCCCCCGTCACCGCATTCGGCAATGCCGACGGCGGCGGTGTGGTCGTCGCGGCACCGGGCACGGTCGTCGCGCACGACCGTAACGTCGTGGTGCGCGACTCGACCGACGGTTCGCGCCACCGGCTCACCGGCATGCTCCAGACCGACGCGGCGATCCGGCCCGGCGATTCGGGTGGACCCCTCGTCGACGCATTCGGTGTGGTGGTCGGAGTCAATACCGCGGGTTCGGTCTACCGCGACGAAACAGAAATCATCGGGATCGAAACCGGCGATTCACCCGAGGCGTACGCCGTACCCATCAGCGAAGCACTCGACGTGCTCGAACAAGTGCGCAGCGGGGTCGGTTCCGACACCGTCCACGTGGGCCCCACCCCGCACCTCGGTGTCAGCGTCACCACCGCCCGCTCCGACGGCGGCGACCGGGGCGCCGAGATCCTGTGGGTGTCGTACGACTCCCCCGCCTACCATGCGGGGATCGAAACAGGCTCTGTGATCGTCGATTTCAACGGTACGCCGGTCTCCTCGACCGCCGACCTCGAGGACGCACTCGGCCGGCTTCGCCCGGGCGATCAAGTACGTGTCGAGTGGATCGACGAGACAGGGGCATCGCACTCCACCGACCTGACGCTCGAGACCGGCCCCGTCCGCTGACCCTCGATCGAGTGCGCAGTTGTCGTCGCATTCTTCGAGAAGGAGCGACGACAACTGCGCACTCGATGCGGAACTATCTGCCACCCTGCGACAGAAACGACAAGAGGTACGATGTTGTTACTGTCGCACCACAGGAGGCCGACATGAGCATCGATCACGATCTCGACGCAGAACTGCGCGCCCTGCCCGATGGCGCGTTTTTCACCCTTCTTGCCCGCGAAGTCGACCGTCGCGAGTCGATGAGCTCGGTCCGCGACGCCCTGCTCTCACTTGTCGCCTCAGGGCCCACCCTCAGCGCCTCCATCGCTTCGGCTGTCCCCACGCACACAGTGACAGAGGCCGTCACGCGGGCCCGGATCGAAACGTCTGCCCGGCAACAGATCTTCGAGCACCCCCATCTCGAGGCGAACGATATCGCCGAGGTCCTGCAGTCCCGTGACAAAAACCGGCGCAGCCCGGCCAGCCGGCTACGCGAACGCGGCGACATCGTCGGATACGAGATCGGCGGACGCTTCCTCCACCCGAGTTTCCAGTTCGACGCCGCCACGGCGAAGGTCCGGCCCATCGTCTCCGAAGTCAATCAGCTTCTCGACGCCAAGCACGACCCATGGGGGGTGAGCTCCTGGTGGCTCAGCCCATCAGGATGGCTCGAGGACGGGCAATCGCCTGCTGATCTCGCTACGGCCGGCGGTCACGAAGATCGGATCCGCGCCATCGCCCACGACCTGCTGGCGGACTGACCCGGTGCCCGCAGCACCACCGCCACCCGGCCTGACCGGAAAGCCCGTCCTGGTGCCCCTCCGGGCAGGCACCGAACTGTGGCGGATCCACCACGAAAAATACGCTGCCAATGCGATGAATCCGACTCCGCAGCCCGCAATTCCCGGCGGCGCCCGATTCGACAGCCTTACCGGCGACTACGCCTACACCTACCTCGGCGATTCGCCCGAGGCGGCCGTCGCAGAAACCCTGTGCCGGAACCTGGCGGTAACCGCACGGCCTCGGTTGATTCCTCGCGCCCAGGTCTCAGGCCGCGTACTGAGCCGACTCACCGTCACCACCGACATCACCGTGATCGCCCTGCACGGCCCGCACCTGTCCGCCGTCGGGCAGGACACCTGGCTCACCAAATGTGATCCCTCCGACTACGTGCAGACCCGATCCTGGGCACGCGCACTGCTGACCGCGGCGCCCTCGGCCGCTGGACTGACGTATCGATGCCGTCACAACGAAGACCGCTTCGCCTGGATGCTCACCACCGACCCCGCCTACCCCCGCCACCCGACCCTCGACAGCAACGACTCAGTCCCGCTCCACAGCCCGGCCGGCCTGGTGCTCGTCGAACGAATGCTCGCGCACTACAACGCGGCGCTGGCCTCTACGGCCTGATCAACTCCCGCCCAGTAACAGCACCACCACACATGGGGCAGGCCAGGAGCCTGATCCATCTAGCGGAACCTGTGGGCGGTCTGCCCGTGCAGTTTCTTCGCGAACGCGAGCACTTTGCGTGGCTCGACACGGAACACCCACGCGAACTCGTCGGCAATGCCGAAGCCCTCGTCGCCGACCTCGAAGCGCCACGCCTCGCCGTACTTGTCGAAGTAGGCGGCAGCGATCGCGGTGAGCGTGTCGTGGTCGGTGACGCGGGCGGCTTCACCTTCGAGGACCACGTCGACGCCGGAATCCCACTCGTTGCGTCCGGTGGTGACGGCGATCCTGGGGTCTCGTACGAGGTTGAGCGCCTTCTGCTCGCCCGGGCCGACCGCCAGGTGGAAGGCGCAGTCGTGCCAGACGCCCACAAGGGGTGCAACATGCGGTCGGCCGGAGGTGTGGGTGGTGCTCACCCAGTACAACGGTGCAGATGCGAACAGTTCCTCGGTCTCGGGCCACGGCGTGGGTTCGGCGCCCGGTTCGCCGTATCGAGAGTCGATGGTGGTGGTGACAGTGGGTGTGGTCATACCGGTACCGACCCGCGCCGGACGGCGAACTCATCGCGACGGCGATAATCATGGGGTGAGCGCAACCCTACGTATCAGCGACCTGTCGGCCTCCCGCGGCGAACGCACCCTGTTCGACGGGCTGGACCTCACGGTCGCACCCGGCGACGTGATCGGCCTGGTGGGCGCCAACGGCGCCGGAAAGTCGACCCTGCTCACGACCCTCGCAGGTACAGGAAGCGCCGATGTCACCGGCACCGTCACATTGAGCCCTCCCGACGCGACGATCGGCTATCTCGCGCAGGAACCCGAGCGTGTGCCCGGCGAAACGATCCTCGGCTTCCTGGGGCGCCGCACCGGCGTCGCCGACGCCGAACACACCATGAACGCGGCAGCCGAAGCTCTGGGTGTCTCCGAGGTCGACGACTACACCCCCGCACTCGAACGGTGGCTTGCGCTCGGCGGCGCCGATCTCGCCGAACGGGCAGAGAAGGTTGTCGCCGATCTCGGCCTCGACGTGGGTCTCGACGCGCCGATGGACGGTCTGTCGGGCGGGCAGGCCGCCCGCGCCGGCCTCGCGGCCCTGTTGCTGTCGCGCTACGACGTGCTGCTGCTCGACGAACCGACGAACGATCTGGATCTGGCCGGGCTCGAACAGCTCGAACAGTTCGTCTCCGAGACCCGCATCGCACTGATGGTCATCAGTCACGACCGAGAGTTCCTGGCGCGAACGGTGACGGGAATCGTCGAACTCGACCCTGTACAGCAACAGATCTCGGTGTACGACGGGGGTTACGAGGCGTACCTCGTCGAGCGTGACGTCGCGCGACGTCACGCCCGCGAACAGTACGAGGAGTACTCCGATACGAAATCGACGCTCGAGGATCGCGCGCAGATGCAACGCAACTGGCTCGAACACGGCGTCCGCAATGCGCGACGCAAATCCAAGGACAACGACAAGGCCGGACGCAAGGTCCGCGCCGAATCCACCGAGAAGCAGGCCGCGAAGGCGCGACAGACCCAACGGCGGATCGAACGCCTCGACGTGGTCGAGGAGCCACGCAAGGAGTGGGAACTGCGCATGTCGATCGCTGCGGCACCGCGCAGCGGCACGATGGTCGCGTCGCTCGACGGCGCGGTCGTCACTCGCGGCGATTTCACACTCGGCCCCGTCACCACACAGGTCGAGTGGGGAGACCGGATCATCCTCACCGGACCGAACGGTGCCGGGAAGACGACTCTGCTCCGCATGCTCCTCGGCACTCTCACACCGGATTCGGGGCGTGCCACCCTCGGTTCCGGAGTGCTCATCGGCGAAATCGACCAGGCGCGAGCACTTTTCGAGGGAGACGAGCCGCTCGTCGAGGCGTTCGGACAGCAAATTCCCGACTGGCCCGACGCCGAGGTACGGACGCTGCTCGCCAAGTTCGCTCTCAAGGGGCACCACGTCCTCCGGCCGGCGGCATCGCTGTCGCCGGGGGAACGCACCCGCGCGGGTCTCGCGCTGCTGCAGGCGCGCGGGGTGAACCTACTGGTGCTCGACGAGCCCACCAACCACCTCGACCTGCCTGCGATCGAACAGCTCGAGCAGGCCATCGAGAGTTTCGACGGAACTCTGCTGTTGGTGACGCACGACCGTCGCATGCTGGAGACCACGCGCAGCACGCGCAGGTGGATGCTCGATGACGGACGACTGAGCGAGGAGTTGCTGTAGATGAGCGGAAGTGTCCGGGTGGACAGCTGGACGTGGTCGGTGCGCTTGTTCAAGACCCGTTCGGCTGCGGCGAGTGCATGCCGGGGCGGGCACGTGCGGGTCGACGGGGTCACCGCGAAGCCGTCGACGCCGGTCACGATCGGCGCCGAAGTGCGGGTCCGCGTACACGGAGTGGAGAAGATCGTCGAGGTCGCGCAGCTCGTGAACAAGCGGGTGGGCGCACCGGTCGCGGCGACGACGTACATCGATCACAGCCCTCCCCCGCCTCCGAAGGAGGTCTTGGCTTCCATTCCGCGCCGCGATCGTGGTGCGGGGCGGCCGACCAAGAAGGAGCGGCGCGAGCTGGACCGTCTCCACGGCTTCAACGAGGACTAGAACTTTTTGTGTGACCTATGGTCAGCGCGGCGCGCGTGCTGGGTGAGCGCATCGGCGCCGGTGGCATTCGCAAGGACCTCGATGCGGAGGCGTTGCTCGACTGCATGGTCGGGACCCACGTTATCGAGTGCTCGGCACGTCCGAGAGCTCAGGTAATGGCCGTGCGGCGATGTCCCGCGCCTCACCGGGGGTGACGCCGACCATACAGAGCATCGCCTGAGCGAATACCTCGTCGATGCCATCTTGTACCGGCGCGGAGATCACGTAGTGCAGGGTCGACAGCAAGGCACCGAAGACGCACGCCGTGGTCATATCCACATCGGCAATGGTGAAGCGTCCGGCGTCCACACCTTGACGCAGGTCACGCGCAGCCCGGGGTCCGAGGATGTCGATGAGCTTGGGGTGAGCGACACCGAGTCGCACCACGAACCATCCCCATAAGGGGTCGCTGATCGCATGACGCACGAGGTGACGCAACGACGAGGAAAAGATCTCGGCAGCATCGTCCATCCCGGCTGTCATCAAATCCATTCTGGCACCGAGTGATTCGATCGACGCCTCGGCCACAGCCTCGACGATCTCGTCTCGGGACTGGAAGTAGTTGTAGAACGTACCCACCCCGAGGTCGGCGGCTTCGGTGATGTCCGACAGACCCACAGCATCCACGCCGCGTTCTGCGACGAGGGTCCGGGCCGCATCGATCAGACGTGCTCGAGTCTTCTCGCGCCGACGCTGGTGACGCGACGTCGATGCGGGCGTCGCGGAGCTGTTCGTCGTTGCGGGCACGTCGCAAACGTTACGTGATCGCGCCGACTGCCGAGCTCGCACGGAAGTGGCGCATGACGCATCTTTCATAACTGAGGCATTGCTCAATATTGAGTCCTGTGTCATTATCGGATCGTCACTATGACCCAGATCACCCACAGAAGGAAGCTCGCGATGACGGACACACGGACGTCCCACCCCGGGGCAGACCTCGCGTACGACGCCGACGTAGCAGTGGTCGGCTGCGGCCCCGTCGGCACGCTGCTGGCAGTGCTGCTCGGCCAACGCGGTCACCGCGTGACGATCGTCGACAAATGGCCCGCACCGTACGAACAGCCCCGCGCGGTCACCTACGACCACGAAATCGCCCGCATCCTCTCGATTCTGGGCATCGACTCGGACAACGACCCGGCGGTCGAGTACCACGACGACCTCTATCACTGGCGCAACGCCGAGGGAGAAACCCTCCTCGAAGTCGACTGGAAGTCGATCGCACCATCCGGCTGGCGCACGCGGTACTGGTTCTCCCAGCCCGAACTCGAGAAGCGACTGCGCGACGTCGCCGCGACCTTGCCCAGCGTGACGATGCGACGCAGCTGGTTCGCTACCGATCTCGAGCAGGACGACGAGGGGATCACGCTGACCGGGCAGCTCACCGGCACAGACGGCACTCAGGTTTCCGAGGTGATCAGAGCTCGATACGTCGTCGGGGCGGACGGCGCCAACAGCTTCGTCCGCACGGCGCTCGGCCTCGAGTTCGCCGACCACGGGTTCTTCTTCGACTGGCTGATCCTCGACATGATCATGCCGGACACTTCCGGTCTCGATCTCGGCCCGACGCACTGGCAGCTGTGCGACCCGGCCCGGCCGACGACGATCGTCCCGGGCGGCCCCGGCCGCCGCCGCTGGGAGTACATGGTGCTGCCCGGGGAGGACCCCGTCGAACTTGCCTCCGAGCAGTCCGCGTGGCACCTGCTCGAGCCGTGGGGCGTCACTCCCGACAACGCCGAACTCGAACGTTCAGCGGTCTACCGATTCCAGGCACGGTGGGCGGAGAACTGGCGCAACGGCCGCGGACTGATCGCAGGCGATGCCGCACATCTGATGCCGCCGTTCGCCGGCGAGGGCATGTGCGCCGGCCTTCGGGATTCGGTGGCCCTGGCATGGCGTCTGGATCTCGTGCTGTCGGGCAAGTCCGGCGACGACGTACTCGATTCTTACGGCACCGAACGCAAGGGACACGTCCAGCACTACATCGACTTCTCCATGCGCCTGGGCAAAATCATCTGCATCGCCGACGCCGACGAGGCGACCGCCCGGGACCAGCAGATGATCACCGAACTGGCCGCCTCCGACGGCACCCCGGTCGACACCGACATGGCCTCGCTGGGCCCGGGACTGTGGCTCGCCGGCAACGCACACGCCGGGGAACTCTCCGTCCAGGGCATCGTGGAGGCGAACGGACGACGGGGCCGCTTCGACGAGGTCGCGGGCCGAGGCTGGACCGTGATCGGCCGCGGTGCATTCCCGGCCGAGGTGCTCACCGACGAACAAAGCCGAGCGTGGGAGGACCTGGACGGACGCTGTGTCCGGATCGGGTCAGCGGGTACGAACTGCGATGTGGTCGACGTGGACGGCACCTACGAGAAGTGGCTCGACGAGATCGGCGCCGACTTCGTGATCGTGCGCCCAGATTTCTACGTCGCGGCCACCGCCTGCGATGCGGCAACACTGCGGGCCTCGCTCGACACCATTGTCGACGGGCTGCACCTGACCACCCTCGACCGCACGCCGGTCGCAGCCCGATGAAAGGAGCCACTCCCGTGAGTCCGACTTTCGATCACGTCACCCTCGGCCAACGTGTTCTGTTCGGATCGGGGCGCGCCGCCGACAACCTCGCAGCGGAGGTGACCCGGCTCGGCGCGTGACGCATCATGGTCATCGCCTCACCGTCCGAAGTCCCTGTGGCCCAAGAAGTCACGAAACACATCGATGGGACCCTCTTCCACGACGACGTCGCCCCGCACGTGCCGATCGCCAAGGCCGAATCGGCCCGCGCGGCGGCGGCGGAGCACTCGATCGACCTGCTGGTGTGTGTCGGCGGAGGCTCGACCACCGGGCTGGCCAAAGCCGTTGCGCTGACAACGGGGTTGCCGATCGTCGCGGTACCCACCACATACGCCGGCTCCGAGGCCACCAATGTGTGGGGCCTGACCGAGGCTGCCCGCAAGACGACCGGCGTCGACGACCGGGTGCTGCCCGTCACGGTGATCTACGACGCGCACCTGACGCTGTCACTGCCGGTGGAACTGTCGGTCGCGTCCGGCCTCAACGGTATGGCCCACTGCATCGACTCGATGTGGGCGCCGCGCACCGACCCGATCAACCGTGCTTTGGCCGCCGAGGGCATCCGGGCGCTCGCCGAGGGGCTGCCCGCGATCAAGAACGATCCGCAGAACCTGAGAGGACGCGAACAGACTCTGTACGGCGCATACCTGTCCGCGGTCGCTTTCGCTTCGGCCGGATCCGGTCTGCATCACAAGATCTGCCACGTCCTCGGCGGCGCCTACGACCTGCCCCACGCCCAAACCCATGCCACGGTCCTGCCCTACGTGCTCGCGTTCAACGCCCCCGCCGCGCCCGAGGCGGAACACAGGATCGCCGGCGCATTCGGTACCGACACCGCCGTCGCGGGACTGGACGCTCTGCGGGTCGCGCTCGACGCCCCCCGAGCCTTGAAGAACTACGGACTCGACGAGGCCTGGATTCCTGAGGCCGTGGAGCTGATTCTGCCCTTCGTTCCCGACTCGAACCCTCGTCCGGTGACCGCCGCCGATCTCGAAGCGCTCCTGCGCGCGGCCCACGCAGGCGAAACCCCTGTGCTGTAAAGGAACACCGTGCTGTGAAAGGAACACCGAAAATGACCACCCACACCGAAACACCGATCAGCCCAGAACAGCAAGCCCTCGAGGACGAACTCGTCGCCACCGTAGTCTCCTCGTTCGACGCCGCCGACAATCCGCGTCTGAAACACGTCATGCAATCGCTGACCCGGCACCTGCACGCGTTCATCCGCGACGTGCGCCTGACGGAAGAAGAATGGAGCAAGGCAATCGAGTTCCTCACCGCCGTCGGGGAGATCACCGACGACAAACGCCAAGAATTCGTCCTGCTCTCCGACGTGCTCGGCGCATCCATGCAGACCATCGCCGTCAACAACCAGGCCCACAAGGGCGCCACCGACGCGACGGTCTTCGGCCCGTTCTTCGTCGACGACGCCCCCGAGATCCCGCTCGGCGGCGACATTGCCGGCGGCGCAACGGGACAGCCGTGCTGGATCGAAGGCACCGTCACCGATACCGACGGCAACCCCGTGGCCGACGCCCGCATCGAAGTATGGGAGTGCGACGAAGACGGGTACTACGACGTGCAATACACCGACGAACGAATTGCCGGCCGCGCGCACCTGTTCACCGACGACAAGGGGCAATACCGATTCTGGGGCCTGACACCGGTGCCCTACCCCATCCCGCACGACGGACCGGTCGGCAAGATGCTCGCGGCCGTAGGACGCTCCCCTGTCCGCGCGGCACACCTCCACTTCATGGTCACCGCCGACGATCTGCGCACCCTGGTCACCCACATCTTCGTCGACGGTGATCCACAGATCGAGATCGGCGACAGCGTCTTCGGCGTCAAGGACTCACTGATCAAGCAGTTCGACGCGCAGTCGCCCGGCACCCCCACTCCGGACGGCCGCAGCCTCAGCGACCGCAGCTGGGCACGGGCGCGTTTCGACATCGTGCTCGCACCCGCCGGAGTCTGACGAAGCGCACGGCGCCCGATAGCCGTCCCCGCTTCATGCGCGCGACCGTAACCGGACCGTTACAGTTGTCGTCATGACTTCAGTTCTCGGCGTATCCGTCGGTGCCAGCGCTGTGCGCTTCGCGTGCCGTGAAGCCGAGAGCCTCGACAGCCCGGTATTCCGATCACGCTCGGTGACCACGACCCTGGAACGGCCGGAAGAACTGGTCGCCGACTCCATCGAAACGTTACTCGCCGATACCCGCGAAATCGGCGAGGTGCAGGCCATCGGCGTCGCATATCGGAACGAGACGCAGGCCGACGTCGTCCACGCCGCGATGGCACGGCTGGAGATCAGTAACGTCCAACTGGTTCCCGAAGTGACGGCGGCCCTGCAGATGCTGGAGACGTCCGGAGAGCTCGGTGACACCGAGACGCTCGTGTTCTACGACCTCGGCAGCTCCGGCCTCACCGTGACGGTCGTCGATCGAACCACCTCGATAGTGCTCAGTACTGCTCGTTCGGACCAGATCAGTGGCGACCTCGTCGACCGGCTGATCTTCGACCACCAACTCGAACTGCACCGCTTCACGCAGCCCGCCGACGCGGCAGCGCAGCGCGCTCTCGCCGCGAGGTGCCGCGATGCGAAGGAGCAGCTGTCCACCAACGGCGCGGTATGTCTGCCAGGCGAGGGCGGTCTGCTGCTGCTCTCACAGGACAGTTTCGATTCGCTCATCGACGACCCCGTGGAGACGTCGGCCCGCCTCGCTCGTGAGGTCATCCGAAGCTCGGGACGCAGCCCCGACGCCGCGGTCCTGATCGGCGGCGGTGCACACATTCCGCTGGTCGCGTCCGTGATGGAATCGTGGCTCGACGTTCCGGTGATCGTGCCCGCACATCCCGAGCTGGTTGCCGCGGAGGGTGCGGCGCTGCTCGCTGGTCCGGGAACCGGCGAGGTCGCTGCCGCGGTGGTATCGCCGGCGGAGATACCGTCAACGGACAACACGCGCGAGTCCACCGACACCCTCGACGGCCCCGGGACGTCCGCACCGACACACAACGCCGCGGCCGACGGGCAGCGGAAACAAAAGACCTTCGTACTGGCCGGCGGTGCCATCGCGGTGGTCGCTGCGGTCGGACTCGGCGTCGTCCTACTGCAGGGCTCGGAAGGCGACGCACCGCCCGTCGTCACGCAGCAGAACACGCAGGCACCGGCGGCGCGGGAAATAGCGCCGCCGCAGCCCACCCTCACCACAGAAGTGGTCTCACCTCCGGCAGTCGCCCCGCTGCCGGTCGACGAAGTGCCGACGATCCCCGCGCAGACCGAGGCGGCCACCACGTATCCGCCGCAGACACAGAGTCCGGCACAGGCGCCTGTCGTCCCCCAGCCGCAGAGTGTTACGCCGGCCGACTCGTCGGCACCGCCGCCGCCGTCGCCGGAACCTGCCCCGCTCATTCCCGGTCTGCCACAGATCCAGCTGCCCACGCTTCCTCCGCCCCCGCCGCTCCCCCTGCCCGAGTTGCCCCGGATCCCCGGGCTCTGAGCTCACCTACCGTCGAAAGCTCGAGCAACGACGCGTCGGACCGCAAGTCCTCAGACCTCTGATGTCTTCGTTACACTCGTCGGCGTGACTGCACGACACACGCTGCGAAACGGACCACTCGTTCCGCAGCTCGAGACACTCCTCACCGAGTTCATCCGGGCCGAGAGGTGGACAGTCGGAACCCGCATCCCGAGCGAAGCGGAACTGGCCGCCGAGCTGGGCGTCGGGCGGTCGTCGGTGCGCGAAGCCGTACGGTTGCTGGCCCGCGACGGTCTCCTCGATGTCCGGCACGGAGTCGGAACATTCGTCGCCCGGACTGTCGCGAGCAACACGGGACTCGACCGACTCCTGAGTCGTGCTCGACTGCTCGAAGTGTATGAAGTCCGACGCGCCCTCGAGATCGAGGCGGCACGACTCGCCGCCGAACGGGCCCGACCACAGGACCTCGACCGCCTGCGCGCACATCTGGTGCGCAGACATGAAAGCCGTGCAGAACCCAGCTCCGTGTTCGTCGCCACGGATCTCGATTTCCACGCCGCAATCCTCGACATCGCAGGCAACACGATTCTGTCCGCGCTGTTCGAATCGATCCGGCCCCAACTACTCGACGCGCTCACCGATCTCGTCGACAACGTGCCCGGCCGACCCGACACCCACTGCGCCCACGACGACCTCGTCCGTGCACTCGAATCCGGAGATGCGGATGCTGCCGTCGCAGCAACGGCAGCAAATCTCGATCCCGTCCTGCGCATACTCCGGAAAGGTGACAGCTAGTGGAGAAGTCCATTCCCGTCGTGAGTGTCGAGTCGGTCGACCTGGTTCGTGACGGCAGGTTCCTCCTCCGAGATGTCACGCTGCAGGTTCGGCGCGGCGAACACTGGGTGTTACTGGGCGCCAACGGTGCCGGTAAGAGCACATTGCTCTCGCTGCTGGGAGCGATGGCGCATCCCACGGCAGGCACCGTCCACGTCCTCGGGCACCGGCTGGGACGGGTCGACATGCGGGAACTGCGCACACACATCGGTCACGTCAACCCGCGACACCTGGTCCGAGCCCCTTTGACCGTCAGGGATGTCGTTCTCACCGGCCTGACCAACACGCCCGAGTTCCTCCCCCGGTGGGCACCGACAGGCGCGCACATCGCGCGCGCCGAGGAGCTCGTCCACGCGCTAGGGATGGGATCTCGCTTGAATCTGCTGTGGCCGAACCTGTCCCAGGGAGAGCGGGGCCGAGCGCTTATCGCCCGTGCCCTCATGCCCGAGCCCGAGCTGCTACTGCTCGACGAACCGGCCACAGGCCTCGATCTGGCTGCACGCGAACAACTTCTGACCTCGCTCGACGAGCTTCGCGCCCGGGACCCGCACCGCTCCAGCATCCTCGTGACTCATCACCTCGAGGAAATTCCCACTACGACCACTCATGCTGTTCTCGTGAGGGAAGGTCTGATCGTTGCGCAGGGGCCGGTATCCGATGTCCTCACCACCTCCAACATCAGTCACTGCTTCGATCACTCCATCACCATCTCGAAGAGCCACGGACGCTGGGTGGCGCAGACTCGGATGCCCGAAACCGTAAGCTGATCGAACGCACCAGCCAACCAGACTGCATGCTTCTATTGACAAATCGTTGTGTTTTCACAACACTTTGTTCCATGAGTCCGGTACGCCGTGGGGAAACGCTCCCCATCTACAACCGCATCCGCGTCCTGCGCGCGGAACGTGGCATGAGCCGCGCGCAACTGGCCGAGCTCATCGACGTGAACCCGCAAACCGTGGGCGCGCTCGAACGCGGCAACCACTACCCGAGCCTCGACCTCGCATTCCGTATCTGCGACGTATTTTCGCTGCCCGTGGAGGCCGTCTTCTCCCGCACCGAGTTCACCCCCTTGTCGACCGAGCTCTACAAGCCCCGGAAGGAGGCCTGACATGCCCACGCAGTCCATGCTCGATCGCTACGAGGCCCGCCGCACCCGACGGTTCCTCAAGAACGAGGAACTGACTGCCCATTGGCTGCCCGGCTGGCGCACGCAACACCGTCGCCGCATCCTCGCGGCCACCGTCACCGCATTGATCGCCGTCATGTTCGTCGTTGCGATCACGTCGTACTTCACGATGTTTGCCGCGATCGCCTGGCTTCCGGTCACCTTGACGTTCCTACCGACCTGGACGTGCTTGCAGGTCGTGTCCGGACGCCAGTCCGACGCGCCACGCCACGCCCTCGACGAACGCGAGATCGCCGAACGCAACAGCGCCCGGTCCATCGGCCTGTCCGTCGCCCAGACTCTGCTACTGATACCGATTTTCGCCCTCATATTCGGTTCGACGATCGATTCTCTCGACCACCAATCACTTGCGTACTCGGCGGGCGGATTCGCGCTCGCATCGATACTGCTCAGCGGATGCCTACCCGCCGTCCTGCTCGCCTGGAACCGCCCCGACGACGACCCGGAGGACCAGCCATGACCCTGACAATCGACAATCTTTCGAAACGCTACGGCAGCACAGTCGCTCTCGACGGGGCAAGTTTCGACGTCCGCCCGGGCGAACTGTTCGGTTTCGTCGGCAGCAACGGCGCAGGCAAGACCACCACGATGCGCATCATCCTCGGTGTCCTCGCCGCCGACTCCGGCGAGGTCCGGCTCGACGGCAACCCCGTCGACCTCGACGTGCGCCGCACCATCGGCTACATGCCGGAAGAACGCGGTTTGTACCCGAAAATGAAGGTGGGGAAGCAACTTTCCTACTTGGCGCAACTTCACGGACTGTCGAAGTCGGAGGCATCCGACGCGGTGCAGCGGTGGACCGAGCGCCTGGGAATCTCCGAACGACTCGGCGACACGGTCGATTCACTCTCGCTCGGCAATCAGCAACGCGTCCAGCTCGCCGCCGCGCTCGTACACGACCCGAAGGTTCTCGTCCTCGACGAGCCGTTCTCCGGGCTCGACCCCGTCGCCGTGGATGTCATGAGTGAGGTTCTGGTCGAGAAGGCGAACGAGGGTGTACCCGTGATCTTCTCGAGCCACCAGCTCGATCTGGTGCAACGTCTGTGCCATCGTGTGGGCATCATTTCCAAGGGTCGGATGCGCGCCGTGGGAACCGTCGACGAACTGCGCTCCGGCGGAGAATCCCGGCTCGTGGTGCACGCCCCCCAAGCTCCGACCGGATGGGCCGACGGGCTCCCGGGTGTCACGACCGTCGAGCACACCGGCGAGCGAACCGTCCTGGCGGTCCTGCCCGGTGTCGACGACCAGCAGATCCTGAAGACCGCGCTGGAAACCGGTCCCGTTCATGAGTTCTCACTGCACCAGCCGTCCCTGACCGACCTGTTCCGAGAGGTGGTTGCCGCATGAGCGCCCCATTGACCACGCCGCGTGCCATCGCGCTCGTCGCCGGCCGTGAATTCCAGACCCAGGTCCAGAAGAAGAGTTTCCTGATCAGCAACGGGATCATCCTGGTCGCGATCGTCGTCGGCATCGTCGCGATGTCGATATTCGGCGGCGGCGACGAGGATCGCACTACCGTGGGCGTCGTCGGAGGGTCGAGTCTGAGTGCTACCCTCGGCGCCCTCGGCGAGGCGACGGGGAGCCCCCTGGATATCTCCGAACTTCCCGACGCCGACACGGGCCGAGCACAGGTCACCGAGGGCGAACTCGAGGTCGCCCTGGTTCCCGGCGACAACGGCAGTGTCGTCGTCCTCACCGAATCCGACATCGACACCACCCTGAAGACGCTGATCGATACCGCGGTCGCGCAGGAGGCGCAGGCTGCCGCACTGACCGACCAGGGTATCGATCCGGCCGACATCGCGGCCGCAACCGCTGCAGCGACCGTCACGGTCGAAGCCATCGATCCACCCGACGCCGAACAGGGCGAACGCATGATCCTGGCGATCATCGCCGTCATCCTGCTCTACATGCAGATCCTGATGTTCGGCATGTACGTCGCGATGGGCGTCGTCGAGGAGAAGTCGTCGCGCGTGGTCGAGCTGCTGCTGTCGACGCTGCGCCCACTGCAGCTGCTGTGGGGCAAGATCTTCGGCATCGGCGCTGTCGGCCTGCTCCAGCTCACGGCCTACGGAGCCGTCGGCGTCGGCGCCGCCTTGGCCACCGACACCCTCACCATCACCGGGACCGCGATCAGCGTGTTCGCCAGCACGCTCGGCTGGTTCGTCCTCGGATTCGCGTTCTTCGCGGTGCTCTACGCCGCGGCCGGATCGATGGTGTCGCGTCAGGAAGACGTCAACGCCACCTCCGGACCGCTGATGTTCATCATTCTCGCGATGTTCTTCGCGGCGTTCTCGTCGATCGACAACCCCGAGGCCACGTGGAGCACGGTGCTCAGCTGGATCCCGCCGTTCTCGGCGATCCTCATGCCGCTGCGGATCGCAGCGGGTGTCGCGTCGCCGTTCCAGATCGTGGGAACGATCGTGCTGATGATCCTCGTCACCGCTGCCCTCGCCATGGTGGCCGCGAAGATCTACCAGCGCTCGATCCTGCGCATCGGTCGTACTGTGACCTGGAAGGAAGCGCTCGGCCGGTAAGCACCATCGAGTGACCCGACGGACAAGGAGGCCACGTGACTCGCACCAGAATCTCGGCACAGCAGTTCATCGATGCGGTGCTCGATGAGGGCAGTTTCGTCTCGTGGGACGAAACACCGATCGACGTCCACCCCGACGACTCGTACCGCGCCGAGCTCGAACGTGCCGCTGAGAAGTCCGGGGTCGACGAGTCGGTACTCACCGGCGTCGGCACCGTCCACGGACGCCCGGTCGCGCTGATCGCCTGCGAATTCGCCTTCCTCGCCGGATCGATCGGTGTCGCGGCATCCGAACGCATCGTCTCGGCGATCGAGCGCGCCACCGCGGAAGGACTCCCCCTACTCGCGTCCCCCACGTCGGGCGGCACGAGAATGCAGGAAGGCACGCTCGCCTTCGTGCAGATGGTGAAGATCGCCGCGGCCGTTGCAGCACACAAGGCGGCGCACCTGGGCTATCTCGTGTATCTGCGCAATCCCACGACGGGCGGGGTGTTCGCGTCGTGGGGGTCGCTCGGGCACGTGACCGCAGCGGAACCGGGTGCACTGGTCGGATTCCTCGGGCCGCGGGTCTACAAGGCCCTGTACCAGGAGGATTTCCCCGAGGGAGTGCAGACGGCCGAGAACCTCCATCGCCGGGGCGTGATCGACGGAGTGATCCCACTCGGGGGCATGCGGCAGGTGGTGCACCGGCTGTTGAGGGTTCTCGTCGAACCGGATCGCCCTGACACGTCCGCAGAGACCGCACTCACCGAGGTCGACGAGGTACCCGACATTCCGGCCTGGCAGTCGGTGATGCTCACCCGTCGATCCGAGCGCCCCGGGATCCGTCAGCTCCTGCGACACGCGGCGTCGGCGCAGGTACCGCTCTCCGGCACCGGCGAGGGCGAAACCGACTCCGCCGTAATGTTGTCGCTCGCACGATTCCGCGGTGTGTCGTGTGTGCTGTTCGGTCAGGATCGCAGTGGTCAGTCGGCGGCGGAACCCATGGGCCCGGGAGCGTTGAGGGAGGCGCGGCGCGCGATGCGGCTCGCCGACGAACTGCAACTTCCGCTCGTCCTCGTCATCGACACACTCGGTGCTGCCCTGTCGAAGGAGGCCGAAGAACGTGGTCTCGCACCCGAGATCGCCCGCTGCCTTGCCGATTTGGTGACGCTTCCGACGCCGACGGTGTCGGTGTTGCTCGGCCAGGGCACGGGCGGCGGCGCGCTCGCGCTGTTGCCCGCCGACCGGGTGCTGTGTGCGCAACACGGCTGGCTCGCGCCACTGCCCCCGGAGGGCGCCAGCGCGATCGTGCACCGCGACACCACTCATGCCCCGCAGATGGCTGCGGCGCAGGGAATCCGGTCCCGGGATCTGCTGCGCGACGGAATCGTCGACGGGGTCATACCCGAATACCACGATGCCGCAGACGATCCGATCGGGTTCCTCAAACGCGTGGGCGCTGCGGTCGCGCGCGAATTGTCCTCCCTCACGGATGAGTCCGCCGACGATCGCTACCGCCGACGGATCGCCCGCTTCCGCAATCTGGGACTACCCACCTGACCGCGGTCACTCAGCTGCTCGCCACCACCGCGGGTACGGTGACGGCCACGATGATCGCGGTGTTCACCGCATCGACCGCCTGACAAACCGCCTTACCCGCCCACTCTCCTTCTGATATTTCCTTGGCGCGCTCCGTAATCCGCTTCTTGTCCACATCCGGGAAGATCTTCGGTGCCAGCTTCGTGGCCGACAGCAACGAGATCAGCGATGCCGTATGCGGCGACGGCGTCACCCCGTCGACCAGTACGGAATACAGCTCGCTGCGCACCTGCCGTTCATGACTCTCGTCGACGGCAGGCCACCGCCGCGTCGGGAACAGACCGAGGACCTTGCCGCGTTCCTCGCGCACCCACCCGTTCGCCACGACACGCTCGAGCACGACGTCACGCAGGTTCTTGCTCAGCTTCTCGATGGCCGCGGCCGGCTTCATCGGCTTGCGCGCTCCGAGGAGCGCCACCGCGTCGGCCAGCACCGGGTCGGCGGGAGCGGCACCACCGACGACGACCCTGCCCTTCTTGCCCTGCATCCCCTCTTCATCGAGGAGAACGACCTTGTCGAGCACCAGCTCGAGGAGCACCGCGCCCGCGAGCACACGGGGCAAGGTGATGCTGTCGACGATCGACTTGCCGGATTCGTCGTCGAGCGCGAGAAGCAGCAGATCTTCCGCAAGCAAAGACATGGTCACACGGTACGTCCGTTCATCGACCGATCGGTACCACCGGGCGCAGATGCGCGCCATCCGGCCACTGCCCGCGCACCGGGTCGAATAGGGTGGTCGCGATCACGTCGATGTCGAGGAAGGACACGAACCGATGAGCTCGTACGAGGACGCGTTCCGGCAAAGTGTGGACGATCCGGAGGCGTTCTGGCTCGCCGCCGCGCAGGGAGTCGAGTGGGACACCGCTCCGACACGCGCCCTCGACGACGCGCAGGCGCCGTCGTACAAGTGGTTCCCGGACGGCACCCTCAATACGAGCGTCAATGCTCTCGACCGGCACGTCCAGGCCGGTCACGGCGACCGCCCTGCGCTGATCTGGGATTCGGCGATGGTACCCGCGAAGCGCACGTACACCTATGCGGAATTACTCGACGAGGTGGCCACGTTTGCCGGCGTCCTGCGCGATCAAGGCGTCGCCCCCGGCGACCGCGTGATCATCTATATGCCGATGATCCCCGAGGCTGCCATCTCGATGCTCGCCTGCGCGCGCATCGGCGCGGTCCACTCGGTGGTCTTCGGCGGTTTCGCTGCGAAAGAACTCGCCACCCGCATCGACGACGCGCAACCGGTCCTGCTGGTGACCGCCTCCGGTGGACTCGAGCCCGGGCGCACCATCGAGTATCTGCCGATGGTCGAGCAGGCAGTGCAGTTGTCGCAGACTCCCCCGCACACCGTGATCGTGAAAGACCGCGAGCAGATTCCCGGTTCGGCAGCCGACTACAAGGCTTCCGCAGCGGCGTGGTTCGACTGGGACGAATTGGCCGCCGACGCATCCCCGGCCGACCCGGTCAGCGTGGCGGCCACCGACCCGTTGTACATCCTGTACACCTCGGGCACGACCGGGAAGCCGAAGGGCGTGGTCCGCGACAACGGCGGTCACGCGGTCGCGCTCACCTGGTCGATGCGCAACATCTACGACATCGCTGCAGGCGACGTGTGGTGGACGGCCTCCGACGTCGGCTGGGTGGTCGGCCACTCGTACATCGTGTACGGACCGCTGCTGGTGGGCGCGACGACGGTGATGTACGAGGGCAAGCCCGTCGGCACCCCCGACGCCGGCGCATTCTGGCGGGTCATCTCCGAGTACGGGGTCAAGGCGCTGTTCACCGCGCCGACCGCGATCCGGGCCGTGCGCAAGGCAGACCCGAACGCAGAGGAACTCGAGAAGTACGACATCTCCTCGATGCAGACGCTGTTCGCGGCCGGGGAGCGACTCGACCCGGACACGTACGAGTGGGCGACGAAGGTGCTCGAGCGTCCCGTGGTGGATCACTGGTGGCAGACGGAGACGGGCTGGGCCATCGCCGCGAACCTGCGCGGACTCGACCCGATGCCGCTCAAGGCCGGCTCCCCCACCGTTCCTGTCCCGGGATATCGCGTCGAGATCGTCGATGCGGAAGGCAAACAGGTCGAGGCGAACACGGAGGGCAACATCGTCGTGCGTCTGCCGTTACCGCCCGGCACCCTGGCCGGGCTGTGGCGCGACGACGACCGCTACCGCCGCTCGTACCTCGACACCTTCCCCGGCTACTACCTGACAGGTGACTCCGGTTTCATCGACGAGGACGGTTACGTGTTCGTGCTCGGACGCTCCGACGACGTCATCAACGTTGCCGGGCACCGCCTTTCCACCGGCAGCATGGAGGCCGTGGTCGCGGGGCATTCCGCGGTCGCCGAGTGCGCCGTCGTCGGTATCCGAGACGAACTCAAGGGGCAGCGCCCGTCCGGTTACGTCGTGCTCAAGGCCGGTGTCGACATCGACCACGAAACGCTGCGCCAGGAACTGGTGAAGATGGTCCGCGACCAGATCGGTGCCGTTGCCACGTTCCGCGACGTGACCGTAGTGGAGGCGTTGCCGAAGACCCGCTCGGGCAAGATCCTGCGAAAGACGATGCGTCAGATCGCTGATCACGAGAAGTACACAGTGCCGTCGACGATCGAGGACCCTGCGGTGCTCGAAGCGCTGAAGAAGCAACTCGGAGGCTGACGGCCCCAGCTGTCACGAACGTCAGCCGTCAGCGGCGTCGTCGTCTCCATACGAGTACGACGACGACCGCGGCGAGCGCCCCGGCTGCGAGCACGAGCAGATCGGGACGCTCGCGCACCGCCTCCATGCGCTCGTCCGCCGCATGCTTCACACGGGTGGGCACGTCGAGTCTGTCGGCAAGTTCGCCCACGGTCGCGGCAAGTTCCGCGCGTTGCTGCTCGATCCCCTCCTCCGCGGGCAGTGAGGATGCGGGATTGCGAGAGTCGTTGTTTCCCTGGTTGTTCGACACAGCATCACTCATCGGACTGCTCCCTTCGCTGCGGCTACATCGGCACGAACACTGTCGGCGGTGCGCTCCGGGATCGGAGGCGCTGCATTCTTCGCCTTCGACGCCCCGACCGCAGCGAGGATCCCGCCGATCGCGAGCACCGCGACGGCCACGATCAAGGCGGCCAGCCACGGATCCAACGCGGTCGCCAGACCCAGCACACCGGCTGCGATCAGAGTGGCGAGACCGAGATACAGCAGGAGGGCTCCGGCGCCGGAAATTCCCGCTCCGATTCCGATACGGGTGCCCTTCGATTTCACTTCGTCGAGGGCGTGGGTGACTTCGGTACGCACCAGCGTGGACACCTGTTCGGTGAGGCGCTCGGTGAGTTCCACGGTGGACAGGCCGGCCGGTTGCTCCGCGACATGGCGGGGTCCGTTCGAGTGCGTGGTCATCTTCGGTTTCCTTCCGTATTGCGGTCGGCTTCGCCGCGGTGGGAGGTGTCGTGCTCGGCTCGCAGCCGTCGGCCTTCTTCGATGAGTTCCCGATGCTTCGCGTCGTTCTTCTCGATGACACGTGTGTCACGTTCGGGCAGCTGCAGACTGCTCTCTGCTTCGATTCCCGCCTGCAGTTGGCGTCCGCGCTCGAGTTCCGCGTCGAACTCCGCGCCGAACAGCAGTGCAAGGTTCGTGATCCACAACCACAGAAGGAAGATCACCGCGCCGGCGAGGGATCCGTACGTCTGGTTGTAGCTGCCGAAAGTGGACACGTAGAAGGCGAAGAGCACCGAGGCGAAGATCCAGGTCAGGATCGCGATGAGAGAGCCGAGGCTGACCCACCGGAACTTCGGTTGCGCCACGTTGGGTGTCGCGTAGTACAGCACTGCCACGATCAGCACCACGAGGATCAGCATCACCGGCCATTTCGCGATGTTCCACACCGTGACCGCGGTGTCACCGAGCCCGATCGTGTCGCCGATGGCACGCGCGATCGGCCCGCTGACCACCAGCATCAGTGCGGTCGCGCCCGCAGCGACCAACGCCAGCGCCGTCACGACGAGCATCAAGGGCCGAAGCTTCCAGATCGGCCGCCCCTCCTCGATCTCGTAGATGCGGTTCATCGCACGACCGAATGCGCCGACGTAGCCGGACGCCGTCCACAGCGCGCCCACCACACCGATGAGGAGAGCGACACCTGCGGTCGGTGCTTGGACCAGCTGTTCGATGGGTCCGCGCAACGTGTCCACCGCCGAGGACGGACCGAGATCCTCGACCATCTTCAGCAGTGTGTCGACCGTGGCCTGCCCCTGCCCGAACACGCCCAGCAGCGACACCACCACCAGCAACGCCGGAAACAGCGACAGCACGGCGTAGTAGGTGAGTGCCGCCGCCAGGTCCGTACATTGATCGCGGCTGAACTCACGAGCCGTGCGGCGGAGCGCATACTTCCACGACGGGGTTCTCAGATCCGTCGGTGAGTCGGGTTTGCGTGGATCGTCGGGTGACGGAGTTCGTGTCGACGCAGCCTTCGAACCCTCTTCGTCCGTCATGACTACTGGAGTACCGCGCCGACAGCGGACTCAAACGCGGGACTCGAACGCGCATCCCAGCGGTACGCTTTGCTCATGTCCGGCAGCATCAGTGGTTCCACCGAAGGCTTCTCGGCGATCGTGTCGAAGCTCGACTACCCGATGTTCGTCGTCACGGCACGAGCGATGAACGAACGCAGTGGGTGCCTGGTCGGTTTCGCGACGCAGACCGCGATCGATCCGCCGCGGTTCCTCGTCGGCCTGTCCGACAAGAACCGCACTTTCCGTGTGGCGGGGGCGGCCGAACACCTGGCGGTGCATGTCGTCGATCGGTCGAACCTGGAGCTCGCTGCACTGTTCGGCGAGAAGACAGGCGACGAGGTCGACAAGTTCGCGCAGTGCGCGTGGAGCGAGGGGCCACACGGGCTGCCGATCCTCGACGAGGCGGCCGCGTGGTTCACCGGAGCAATCATCGGACGAGCCGAACTGGGCGATCACATCGGGTTTCTTCTCGAGCCTGATCTCGGTGAGGTGCGCGTCGACCTGGACGATCTCGTGACGTTCCAGAATGTTCGCGACCTGGATCCCGGGCACGGCGCGTGACCACGCATCGATAGTCGTGGTCTGATCGACGGTATGCAGCGACTCGACGATCCCAGCACTCCGACCCAGCTCCTCGACGACGCAGACCTGCGCGAGTTGTACGCGTATCCGAGAGACCTCACGCAGCCGTGGATGCGCGTGAACTTCGTGTCCTCACTCGACGGGGCGGTCGCGGTGGACGGGCGTTCGGGCGGGCTCGGGACACCTGCCGACAAGTTGGTCTTCGGAATGCTCCGCGAACTCGCCGACGTGATCCTCGTCGGTGCGGGCACCGCGCGCACCGAGAACTACGGGGGCGCACGTACGAGCGAGGCCTTACGCGAGCGCCGTGCAGCAGCCGGATTGTCGGCGGTGCCGCCGATCGCGGTGGTCACGGCATCGGGCAACCTCGACCCGGGAATGCGGCTGTTCACCGACACAACCGTGCCGCCGATCGTGTTCACCAGCAGCGCGGTATCCGAAAAAAAGCGCCGCAGCCTCGCGGATGCCGGCGCCGACGTCCGCGTCATCGCCGCCGACGACATCAGCGGCGATGCACTCGTCGCCGCATCGACCGAGGCCGGATGGAATCGGATTCTCTGCGAGGGCGGTCCCCGGCTCTTCGGTCGCATGATCGCAGACAACGTCGTCGACGACCTGTGCCTGACCTTCACACCGGTGCTCGCGGCCGGATCGGCAGACCGTATCGCCCACTCCCCCGCGTCCGCCGTCACCGCCATGCGGCGTGCTCATCTCGTGTGCGACGACGACGGCACGATCCTCACCCGATGGGTACGCGATTCTCCAGCCGGGTAGCCAGTAGCAACTTTTGCGTCGAAACAGGCCGAATGTGCTGGCATCGGGGGCATTCTCGTTCTAGCGTGGCTGTTCGATCAGGTCTCGGTCTGTACCCACTTTCGAGGAGGACTGCGTGCGCACACTGACCTATTACGTCGCGACGACACTGGACGGATTCATCGCCGATCCGTCCGGCGGCTTCGAATTCTTCCCGGTCGAGGGCGATCACATGTATCACCTGATCGAGGAGTACCCCGAGACTCTGCCCGTGCACGTGCGCGACCAGCTCGAGGTCACTGCGCCGGGCAAGCACTTCGACGCGGTCGTGATGGGTCGACGCACATGGGAACCGTCGCTCAGTGCCGGCCTCACCAGCGCCTATCCGCATCTTCAGCAGTACGTCTTCTCGAAGACTCTGACCGAGGCTCCGGACGACACCGTCACCCTCGTCTCGACCGACCCACTCGAATACGTCCGCAATCTGAAGCAGCAGGACGGCAGGGGAATCTGGCTGTGCGGTGGCGCGACACTCGCAGGTGAACTGCTCCCCGAGATCGACGAGCTGATTCTGAAAGTCAATCCGATCGTCTCGGGAAACGGGATCCCGCTGTTCCGAACCGGATTCGAGCCGCGCTACTTCGAACTGACGGAAAGCCGCGTGTTCGACAGCGGTGTCGTCGTCAACCGGCTCGCAGCGAAGCGCTGAGGCCGACGAGAACGGAATGGCACCGATGGACCACGATCACGATGTCGTCGAAGGCACCGATCTCTCCGATGCACTGATCGACGAACTGACAACGCTCGCATCCGATCGCAGCGTCACGATCGGATGCGCGGAATCCTTGACGGCAGGCACCCTGGCGGCGCGACTCGGAGCGGCCGAAGGCAGTTCCGGGTGGTTCCGCGGCGCGATCGTGGCGTACTCGCGATCCGTCAAACATGGATTGCTCGATGTCCCCGAAGGCCCGGTCGTGTGCGAGTCGGCAGCCCGCGTGATGGCCGAGTCCACAGCACGTCTGCTCGACGCCGATATCGTCGTCGCGGTCACCGGCGCCGGCGGTCCTGAACCACAGGACGGACGCCCGCCGGGCACGGTGTGTTTCGCAACAACCGGGCACACCGGAACACGCTCCGAAGAACAGCATTTCGACGGAGACCCGGAAAACGTATTGGCACAGACGGTGCGTCACGCCCTGAAATTGCTGATCGCGCGGATGACCGACTGACGGCCGAGCAGCACCGAAAGTCGCGTGCGCGCGCCCAGCGCCGTCATCTACTCTGCACGGCATGCGCGTCGAATTCACCAAGGGGCCCGGTACGAGTTACGAGATCGCCGTACACCGCGAGACCGGCGCGGCACTCGCTCCTCGTAACGGCCCCGGCGGTCACCCCTATCTCCCGCACGACCTGCTGCACCTCCTCGCCGAAATCGAGGCAGGAATTCCGCTCGGCGTCTTCGGGCAACTCGCTTCCGGCGACAACGGTCTGTTCTGACCCGCCGACCCCGCAGAACGCACCAAGGCTGCGCGCCGTCGAAAAATCAAGGCACCCAATATGTCTCCGCAGGAGAAGGCCGACATGGCCCGATCCGAGGAGCTCGTCGGGGTGGCGTTACCCGTCTGGGAGTACCGACGCGGCCACGCGGAGGAACTGCCGCCGTCGATGACGGACGACGCAGTTCCCCCGCTGGTCGAGCGGATCGTCGCCCGGTTCGACGACTACGCCGACCGCTGGTACGCCCTGCGTGTGGGAGACACGCTCTCGGTGACCTGGTGACGCCGGGTCAGAACACGCTCGGCGAGACGTCGAGCGTCGTACGGTCGAGGCTCGAGAGCAGATCGAACTGCGGGCCGGTCTTCGGCAGCTCGAAACGATAGAAGTACCGCGCCGCTGCACGCTTGCCGTCGAAGAAGTCGCCTTCACGCTCCCCCACCGCCAGCAGCTGCTCGAGCCAGATCCAGGCCACCACGACGTGGCCCACCGCTTCGAGATACACCGACGAATTCGCGAGTGCTACAGACGGATCTCCGGTCGACCACAAAGTTGCAGTCGTCGCCGCGACACGTTCGGTCGCGGTACTCAGCTGCGCTGCGTATTCGGCCACGTCGCCGCCGGACGCGAGCGCCTTCTCGACGGTGGCGCCGATCGTCTCACCGAGAAGTACGAGTCCGGCCCCGCCCTGCATGACGACCTTGCGTCCCAGTAGATCCATGCCCTGGATCCCGTGTGTGCCCTCGTGAATGGGGTTGAGCCGGTTGTCGCGGTAGTACTGTTCGACGTCGAATTCACGGGTGTAGCCGTAACCACCGAGAACCTGAATCGCGAGGCTGTTGGCCTCGAGACACCACTGCGACGGCCAAGACTTCGCGATCGGGGTGAGCACGTCGAGCAGCACACCGGCCTTGGCTCGTGCATCGTCGTCGCTCGCGGTGCGCTGTTCGTCGACGAGCTTCGAGCAGTACAGCCCAAGAGCCATCGCACCCTCGACATACGACTTCTGCGCGAGCAGCATGCGTCGGACGTCGGTGTGCTCGATGAGCGGAACCTGAGGGGACGCCGGATCTTTCGCCCCGAGCGGCCTCCCCTGAGTGCGGGTGCGCGCGTAGTCGAGCGACTGCAGGTAACCCGCGTAGCCCAGTGAGGTCGCGAGGAACCCGACGCCGATCCGCGCCTCGTTCATCATGTGGAACATGTACTGCAGGCCCTTGTGGGGCTCACCGAGGAGGTAGCCGACGGCCCCGGCTTCTCCCCCCGGCGTGACGGCACCCTCGCCGAAGTTGAGCAGCGCGTTGGTCGTGCCGCGGTTGCCCATCTTGTGGTTGAGGCCCACCAGCGCGACATCGTTGCGGTCGCCCAGTGTGCCGTCGTCGTTCACCAGGAACTTCGGCACGATGAACAGCGAGATGCCCTTGACCCCGGCGGGACCGCCGGGAATCTTCGCGAGCACCAGGTGGACGATGTTCTCGGTCAGCTCGTGATCTCCACCGGAGATCCACATCTTCGTTCCGGTGATCCGGTACGTGCCGTCGTCGGCCGGGACGGCCCTGGTCGTGATGTCGGCCAGCGACGACCCCGCCTGCGGCTCCGACAGGCACATCGTGCCGAAGAATCGGCCTTCGAGCATGGGCGGGACGAACGTCGCGATCTGATCCTCGCTGCCGTGTGTGACGAGCAGGCTCGCGTTGGCCGCGGTGAGGAACGGGTACGACGAGGTTCCGGCATTCGCTGCCTGGAACCATGCCATCGATGCCCGCAGCAATGTCATCGGCAACTGCATTCCGCCGAGCGACTCGTCGAAGCCGCCTGCGATGAGCCCGGCCTTGGCGAACAGGTCCAGGGCGTCCTTCACCTCGGGAATGATCTCTACGACGCCGTCCTCACCGATCCGAGGCTCCTGAGCGTCGGCCTTTTTGTTGTGCGTCGCGAAATGTTTGGTGGCAAGATCGGCACTCAGGTCGAGGACGGCATCGAACGTGTCGCGCGAATGCTCGGCGAAGTGCTCCCGCGACGTCAGCGATCCGACGTCGAGCCAGTCGTAGAGCAGGAAGTCGAGGTCGCGACGGGACAGGACGGGAGCGGGCACGGACGATCCTTATGTTCGGAGTTGCAGTTACTTCGTGAGTCGAACACCGTGTTCTTCAGAACCATCCCAGTACACCAACGGGCGTGCATGATGTCCAGCAGACGCAATGTTCTGTCGACGTTCGATACGGAGAACCGATGAGCGATGAGATCGTGGTCGAGCACGAGTCGATCGTCGATGCGCCGAATACCGTTGTGTGGGCGCGTGTCACGAGCGCAGAAGGCATCAACGACGAGCTTGCGCCGATACTCGCGATGCGCATGCCCCGCTGGGCCCACACACTCACCGAGGACACCGTTCCCATCGGGCGCCCGATCGCCCGGGTCCCGCTGTTGCTGTTCGGCGTACTGCCGGTGGAGTACGACCACCTGACCATCGCCGACTTCGAACCCGGCCGCCGATTCCACGAGAAGTCGACGATGATGCTCATGCGACGCTGGGAGCACGAACGCACACTGGAGCCGGTGTCGCCGGAAAACACGCGGGTGCACGACCGGCTCACGTTCGAACTCCGCATTCCCTTGTCGCGGGTTCCGGGTGCTCAGGCGGTCGCGCGCCGCGTGATTGCCACTTTGTTCGCGCACAGGCATCGGCGGCTGGCGCAATTCTTCGAAAGGTCCTGACGCTTACACAGGCTGCCGACGTGCAGTGATGGCGCCGTGCGGTCTGTGACCGCTTGCCGTTCGTGTGTGGGCTTCGGTCACCTCGAAGCCGGCCACAGCGAGTTCTCTGCCGAGTTCTTCGACCGGCCATCGATACGCAGCGGTCACGGCATGGTCGAAGGCCTCGACGGCCGGTCCTTCGAAGAAACCCACCAGCAATGCGCCGCCCGGCCGAATCACGCGCGCGAACTCGGCGAGCGGCATTCGGATGTCCGCCGGAGCATGGTGGATGAGCGAATACCACGACAGCACCCCGCCCAGCGACCCTGTCGCCGCGTTCAATTTCTCGAACCGTCCGAGCTCGAAAGAGAGTTGGGGATACTCGCTGCGAGCGCGGTCGACGAATTCAGGCACCAGATCGATCCCGCTCGCCGCAGATCCGCACCGAGCCAGAAAGTCTGTCCACTGCCCCGGACCACATCCGGCGTCGAGCACCCGGCCTGTCAGTGTGTCTGCCCAGCTGCGCACCAGGGCCTGATCGCACGGGTGTGTCGAGCCGATGGTGCCGAAGAGATCGACATACTCCCGGGATCTGGCCGAGTACGAGTCTCGCACGGTGTGGATCGGTGAGGCGTCCGCGTTCTCCATGCGGTCGATGATCGCCCACCGGGTGCGCCGAACCCACCCCTGGGGTGGGTTCGACCGACGCGTCCTACGACGCATTCTTGTTCCAGTCACCACACCCCGGCCCAGGAGAACCGAATGTCGAAGCACCACAAAGCTTTCGCCGCCACCTTCATGATCGCCGCAGCGCTACTCGGCGGTACCGCGACCGCCGCCGCCGATTCGATGTCCGATCACGACGATGATCACAAGAGAGGTTGCGCCATCTTCGTCGAGAACCACCGCGGGGACGTCGAGGTCGAGTACGTCCGGACCGGCACCCGTAGCGGCGACTTCGTGTGTCGCATCAACGGCGAGTGGGAGCACCGCTGACCGGCCCCTCCAACGGCAGAAACGACCGGGAAATGCGCGCAGGCCCCGCATCACCATGGATGCGGGGCCTGCGTTCAGATGTGTATCAGCGCGCTGCGCGGATCAGTTGGTGCCCATGAGGTCGATGACGAACACCAGGGTCTTGCCTCCGAGCTGATGACCGGATCCGGCCGGACCGTACGCGAGCTCCGGCGGTACCGTCAGCTTGCGACGTCCGCCGACCTTCATGCCGGGGATGCCCTGCTGCCAGCCCGGGATGAGGCGAGCGAGCGGGAAGGCGACGGACTGGCCGCGGCTCCACGACGAGTCGAACTCCTCGCCCGTGTCGAACTCGACGCCCTTGTAGTGCACGTCGACGGTGGCTCCGGGCTGAGCCTCGGCACCGTCGCCGATCTCGATGTCTTCGACGACCAGCTCGGTCGGGGCCGGACCCTCGGGCTTCTCGATCACCGGCGGCTCCGGCGGCACCTGGACGCCGAGCAGATCTATGATGAACACCAAGGTCTTGCCGGACAGCTGGTGCCCCGACCCTGCCGGACCGTACGCGAGCTCCGGGGGAATCGTCAGCTGGCGTCGCCCGCCGGCCTTCATACCGGGGATGCCTTCCTGCCAACCGGCGATCAGACCCGCGAGCGGGAAGCGAATCGACTCACCGCGGCTCCACGACGAGTCGAACTCCTCGCCCGTGTCGTACTCGACACCCACGTAGTGGACGTCGACGATTGCGCCCGGAACGGCCTCTGCCCCGTCGCCGACGGTGATGTCCTTGACCACCAGTTCGGTGGGGGCAGGCCCCTCCTGGAATTCGATCTCCGGCTTGGTCATAGGTCTAACTCCCTCGTCGAACGGTCGATCGTCTCACTCATGGTGGATGGCACTCAGCGTGCGTCGAGTCCCTGGTAGTCGCGCTCGGTGTAACCGGTGTAGATCTGGCGCGGACGGCCGATCTTCAGAGTCGGATCCGAATGCATCTCACGCCAGTGCGCGATCCAGCCCGGCAGGCGACCCAGCGCGAACAGCACGGTGAACATGCGGTCCGGGAAGCCCATCGCCCGGTAGATCAGGCCCGTGTAGAAGTCCACGTTCGGGTACAGCTTGCGCTCGATGAAGTACTCATCGGTCAGCGCGGCTTCTTCGAGCTTCATCGCGATCTCGAGCAGCTCGTCGCCGGCGCCGAGCTTGTTGAGAATCTTGTCCGCGGTCTTCTTCACGATCGCAGCACGCGGATCGTAGTTCCGGTAGACGCGGTGCCCGAAGCCCATGAGCTTCACGCCGTCTTCCTTGTTCTTGACCTTGCGCACGAACTCGCTGACGTCACCGCCGGAGAGCTTGATCTGATCGAGCATCTCGAGCACGGCCTGATTGGCGCCACCGTGCAGGGGGCCCCACAACGCGTTGATTCCGCCCGAGATGGAGGTGAACAGGTTGGCGTCGGACGAGCCGACCAGCCGCACCGTCGAGGTCGAGCAGTTCTGCTCGTGGTCGGCATGCAGGATCAGCAGCATGTCGAGCGCCTTGGCGATCTCGGGGTCGATCTCGTACGGCTCGGCCGGGAACCCGAACGTCATGCGCATGAAGTTCTCGACCAGCGACAACGAGTTGTCGGGGTAGAGGAACGGCTGACCGACGGACTTCTTGTACGCGTACGCAGCGATCGTCGGAAGCTTGGCCAGCAGACGGATCGTCGACAGCTCTACCTGCTCGGTGTCGTCCGGGTCGAGCGAGTCCGGGTAGTACGCGGACAACGCGTTCACGGCACTCGAGACCACCGGCATCGGGTGCGCGTTGCGCGGGAATCCGTCGAAGAAGCGCTTGAGGTCCTCGTGCAGCAGCGTGTGCCGGCGGATCTGATCGGTGAAGACATCGAGCTGGTCGGTGGTCGGCAGCTCACCGTAGATCAGCAGGTAGCTGACCTCGATGAACGTCGACTTCTCCGCGAGCTGCTCGATGGGGTATCCGCGGTACCGCAGGATTCCCTTCTCGCCATCGATGTATGTGATCGCCGACTTGGTGGAGGCGGTGTTGACGAAACCGGGATCAAGGGTGGTGTACCCCGTGTCCGCAAGGAGCTTGCCGAGCTCGATGCCGTCATTGCCTTCCGTCGCCTTGGCGATAGCCATTGTGTGCTCGCCACCGGGGTAGCTGAGGGTGGGCTGTGTGTCATTCTCAGCGGGCACGAAGGATCCCTCTCAAGCTCAGACCTACCAGAAACTTCCGAACATTCACGTAGAACCTAACGGTTCAGTGGCCGCAGCGCGGAGGCAGGGTCGGTCGAAAGTCCCGGAACGGTGCGTCACACCCACCGTCGACGGGAGCTCGACTTCCTCCTCCGAATCCCAGGGGGGAGGTCGCTGCACACCGCTCACCAGCACCGATCGTACGCGGCGTGCGGCAGAACTCATCTGTCGGCTTCGTATCCTCGCAGTCCCCATCGTCCGCTCCACCGTTCCCCCGACTGCAGGACCAGCAGGTCGATGCCGAGGTTGAACGCGTCGGGTGGGCACGTCATCGGGGCGAGCACGAGCGCACGGGGTTCGGCGTCCTCGATCGTCGTCGCCTGGAGCCATCCGAAGCCCGGACCGGTCCAGAGTTCGACTCCTCGGCCGTCCGGTCCGCACAGCCGGTGCCGGGAGTTGCCGTCGAGATCCGCGTCGAGAGCACTGAAGGGAACATCGAGGTGCACACCCTCGAGAGACCTCGGCCGGGTGAAGTCGTACTCGGTGTCCGTGACGGACTGCGAGTATGCAGCGGGCAGGGCCCGCGCGCGGTCGAGTGGCATTCTCGTCCCGGCCGCCACCTGCAGCGTGCACTCGTCGAGCGGGATGTCGCCGACCCGCAGGTACGGGTGCACTCCTACCCCGAACGGCGAGTGGTACCCGCCGACGTTCGTCGCAGTGTGGGTGACGGTGAGACCATCCGGGCCCAGCTCATGCGCGACCGTCAACCGCAGTTGGTAGGGCCAGCCCTTGTGCAGCCCCACTTCCAGCGTCTGCTGAATCCTCGAATCGGTGAGTGCAGAGACCTCCCAGCTCCGATACCAGGCGAGACCGTTCACCGCGGCGCCCCGCTCGGAGTCGGTGAGGGCGAGTTGATGCTCGATTCCATCGAAGTAGAAGTGCCCGTCGCGGATGCCGCCGGGCCACGGTGCGAGCACCGCGCCGCCGTAGTTCAGTGGGGGCTCGTGGCCGCCGGGGGTCTCGACCAGCCGGTAGGGCTGCACCGATCCCTGCGTGTACGAGGGGTCGTCGTAGTCGAGTGCGAGCAGTGCGGCACCGGTACCGGACACCGTGGCACGGTATCCGCCACCTCGGATCGAGTGGTGGAGCGGCTCGGACATGATCTTCAGTGTGCCTGCCGGGCACGGTCTCCACGGCCGATTCGGCCTGCCCGTTCAGTGTCTCTGTATCGTGCGCCGAACATGTCGAGTGTGCAGTCGTCCTGAATCCGCCCGGCGTGTCGCGACAACAACTGCGCACTCGAATCACGGCTGCAGCCGCTGGGTATGCCACCGGCCGTCGACGAGCCTGGTACGCACGCGGTTGTGCATCCGGTTGGGTCTGCCCTGCCAGAATTCGACGAAGTCCGGGGATATCCGGAAGCCACCCCAGAACGGGGGCACGGGAATGTCGTCGTCGATGCCGAACCGATCACCGGCCTCGACGAGCGCGTGATCGAGGTCTGCGCGCGACGCGACGGGCTGCGACTGCGCAGACGCCCACGCACCCAGTTGTGAGCCGCGCGGCCTGGTCCGCCAATAGGTCTGCGTCTCCTCGGCCGAGACACGGGTGACCGGGCCCCGGATACTGATCTGCCGGTGCAGCGGCAGCCACACGAACGTCGCCGATGCGTACGGCACCGCGCCGAGGTGGCGTGCCTTGTCGGAGCCGTAGTTGGTGAAGAAGGTGACGCCGTCGGTGTCGATTCCTTTGCACAGCACCGTTCGGGTCGCGGGGTGGCCGAGTTCGTCGACGGTGCCGAGGACGATGGCGTTCGGTTCGGGAACACCTGCGGATACCGCGGCCGCCAGCCAGCGTCGTGCACACGGAAGCCAACCGTCATCGAGGTCTCCGGGACCGAGATCGATGTCCGGCGACTCCTCCACCGGAGCGGACGGTGTGTAGTTCACACGCATCGACGCGAACGGGTTCTGCGGATCCTGCTGCACGATGTGAAGATACTCCGAGTACTCGTGCCGGTCCGGCCGGTCGTACAGGGTCGTGGGCGACTAGAGTTCTTCACGACGACCGATTGAGTTGCCGATCACAAGACTGCGAACTCATTGCACCGGCAGTGCCGCCCGGACCGGGCCGCACCTGAACGAGGAGAAGCCAGACCGTCATGGCATCACACGCGCCCGTACCCGAAGACTTCGTTGCCGGACTCGAAGGTGTCGTGGCTTTCACCAGCGACATCGCCGAACCCGACAAAGACGGTGGCTCGCTGCGATACCGCGGTGTCGACATCGAAGAACTCGTCGGCAGAGGCGTGACCTTCGGCGACGTGTGGGCACTGCTCGTCGACGGCGAATTCGGCCGCGGACTACACCCCGCCGAGCCGTTCCCGCTGCCCATCCACACCGGCGACGTACGCGTCGACGTGCAGGCCGGCCTCGCCATGCTCGCACCCATCTGGGGCTTCTCCCCGCTGCTCGACATCGACGACGCCACTGCCCGCGACAACCTCGCACGCTCCGCAGTGATGGCCCTGTCGTACGTCGCGCAATCGGCACGCGGCATCTACCAGCCGGCCGTGCCTCAGGCCCGCGTCGACGAGGCACAGACCGTCACCGAACGCTTCATGGTGCGCTGGAAGGGCGAGCCCGACCCGAAGCACGTCGAGGCCATCGACGCCTACTGGGTCTCCGCCGCCGAACACGGCATGAACGCCTCCACCTTCACCGCCCGCGTCATCGCCTCGACCGGTGCCGATGCCCCGGCCGCCCTGTCGGGCGCCGTGGGTGCGATGTCCGGTCCCCTGCACGGCGGCGCACCGGCACGCGTACTGCCGATGATCGAGGAAACCGAGCGCAGCGGCGACCCGCGCGCCATGGTCAAGGGCATCCTCGACCGCAAAGAGAAGCTCATGGGCTTCGGCCACCGCGTGTACCGCGCAGAAGATCCCCGCGCCCGTGTCCTGCGCGCGACCGCCAAGCGACTCGACGCCCCCCGCTACGAGGCCGCTGCCGCTCTCGAGCAGGCCGCACTCGCCGAGCTGCGTGAGCGTCGCCCCGACCGCGCAATCGAAACGAACGTCGAATTCTGGGCTGCGGTCATCCTGGACTTCGCCGAGGTTCCCGCCGCGATGATGCCCGCGATGTTCACGTGCGGCCGTACCGGCGGCTGGTGCGCGCACATTCTCGAGCAGAAGAAGCTCGGCAAGCTGGTGCGTCCGGCAGCGATCTACACCGGTCCCGATCCGCGTTCCGCCGAGACGGTCGCGGGATGGGATTCGATCACACATCGGTGATCGGCGGCGCAGGGCGGTTTAGACTACTTCCTGCACTTGTCCCTCGACGCTTAGGACACGCTTTCCGATGGCTGACGCTTCACCGATCATTCCCGCCGATCTCAAGCCCGCCGACGGCCGCTTCGGCTGCGGCCCCTCCAAGGTCCGCCCCGAGCAGCTGCAGTCGCTGGTAGACGTCGGCGCTTCGGTGTTCGGCACCAGCCACCGCCAGAAGCCCGTGAAGGACGTCGTGGCGCGTGTCCGCTCCGGTCTGCGCGACCTCTTCTCGCTGCCCGAGGGCTACGAGGTGGTGCTCGGCAACGGCGGCACCACCGCGTTCTGGGATGCCGCAGCATTCGGCCTGGTCCGCGAGCGTTCGCAGCACTTCACGTACGGCGAGTTCTCGTCGAAGTTCGCGACCGTCACGAAGAACAACCCCTTCATCGGCGACCCGATCGTCGTGAGCGCCGATCCGGGCTCGGCTCCCGAGATCGTTGCCGACTCGTCCGTCGACCTGATCGGCTGGGCGCACAACGAGACGTCGACCGGTGTTGCTGTGCCGGTGTCGCGTCCCGCGGGCTCCGAGAACGCGCTGATCGCGATCGACGCCACGTCGGGCGCGGGTGGTCTGCCCGTGAACATCGCCGACACCGACGTCTACTACTTCGCGCCGCAGAAGTGCTTCGCGGCCGACGGCGGCCTGTGGATCGCGCTGATGAGCCCCGCTGCGCTCGAGCGTGTCGCCGAGATCAAGGCGTCGGGCCGGTTCACGCCGGAGTTCCTGTCGCTGCCGATCGCTGTCGACAACAGCAGTAAGGATCAGACCTACAACACTCCGGCGCTCGCGACGCTGCTGTTGTTCGCCGACCAGATCGAGTGGATGAACAGCAACGGCGGGCTGGACTGGACGGTTGCGCGCACGAAGGATTCGTCGTCGCGTCTGTACGAGTGGGCCGAGGCCTCCGAGTTCGCTACGCCGTTCGTCACCGATTCGGCTCTGCGGTCGCAGGTGGTCGGCACCATCGACTTCACCGAGTCGGTCGATGCGGCAAAGGTCGCAAAGATCCTGCGGGCCAACGGCATTGTCGACACCGAGCCGTACCGCAAGCTCGGCCGGAACCAGTTGCGCGTCGGCATGTTCCCGGCGATCGATCCCGAAGACATCACGCAGCTGACCAAGAGCATCGACTGGGTCGTCTCCCAGCTCTGATCTCCACAGCCCTGACTTCACAGCGCTACTCACACGAGGGCCGGACCCGTACGCGGGTCCGGCCCTCGCGCCATTCCCGAAACTCTCAACCGAACATCGAGACATAATCGGCAAACTTAGGACCATAACGCCCCCGAGAGGATTTCTTGTGACCCGACTCGGCGTGGCGCGGCGTGTTGACCGCCCGGATCGAGGACAACTCCGATAATCTCGGGCAAGTCGATCGCGAGCCGGCGCGAGGAGGTCAGTGTGCGAGAACTGAAGGTGGTGGGTCTCGAGCCGGATGCTAAGCATGTGGTGCTCGCGGACCCCACAACGGGGGACAAGTTTCGCATTCCGGTCGACGACACACTTCGTGCCGCTTCGCGCGGCGACCTTGCCCGACTGGGGCAGATCCAGATCGAAACCACCAGCGCACTCCGCCCGCGGGAGATCCAGGCCCGCATCCGGGCAGGCGCGTCGGTCGAGCAGGTTGCCGAGGAGGCCGGGATCCCGCTCTCGAAGGTCGAACGTTTCGCGTATCCGGTACTGCTCGAGCGTTCCCGCGCGGCCGAGATGGCACAGAAGGGTCATCCGGTTCGCCCCGACGGCCCCACGGTGCAGACGCTCCTCGAGATCGTCTCGCAGGCATTCCGTTCACGCGGCCACAACCTCGACGACGCGACGTGGGATGCATGGCGCGACGACGACGGGCACTGGGTCGCTCAACTCGAGTGGCAGGCCGGTCGTTCCAGCAATGCTGCGCACTGGCGCTACCAGCCCGATGCGCACGGCGGCACCATCGCCGCACTCGACGACATCGCTGCAGATCTCGTCGACCCGGATTGCGGTCGTCCTCTCCGCTACCTGACGCCGGTGTACTCCTCGCGCGACACCGACGACACGGTGGAGACCGAACCCGAACGGTTCGTCGCTGCGCCGGCCGACGCGGTCGTCATCGACCGGCAGCCGGAGCCCGCCGACCACGAACCCGACGTGGCCGAGACCGCACGGACGATTCCCGTCGTCGCCGACCACGAACCCGACGCGGCCGCGGCGGCCAAGCCGGCAGCGAGCGCGAACAAGGACAAGCGCGGCAAGCCCGCGTTGCCGTCGTGGGACGATGTACTGCTCGGCGTCCGCAGCAACGGACGCGCCTGAGGGCCGAGCCGATGGCGGCGGTCGTGTCGACACTCTGGTACGTCGACTCCCCGGATCCTGCTGCAGTACTGCGTAATTCGACTCCCGACCGCGATACCGCGCACGCTGTGCTCGCGCGACTGTATCCCGATCGGCACGCCACAGCGGTCGGTCGCGCGACACTCACCCAGGTGGCTGCGGGCAGGGGAGCCGACGATGCCGACTTCGACGACAACACGATCTTCGTCGGCAGCTTTCCCGGTGTCACCGTGGTGTGCAGCCGCGAACTCGCCCACCGGCGTCCCTCCGCGGTGGGCGACAAGTGGCTGCACACACTCGCCTCCGAGAACATCTACCTGATCGTGTCCGACGCCGCCGGAGGGTGGGGTTCGTTCGGCGCATGGGAGCGAGGCACGCTCCGGCGCGCATTCGGCGCCGGAGCGATCGAGTTCTACGAGGACGAAGGCATCCCGTTCGTGTGGGAACGTCCGTACTGGTCTGGCGAACACCCCATGCGATGGCCGTCCGGGGCCGTTCCGCATCCCGAAGCGCTGCCGTTCCATCCCCGCCGCCTCGTCGAAGCCGCCAACGCCGCGTGGCTCGGCTTCCGGTATGTCGGTCGCGGCGACGACGAACCCGATCCGGGCGACATCCAGGTGTGGAGTTTCACCCTGTGTCCATCGGGAGAAGCAGCACCGCCTGCTGCGCAACAGACCAGGCAACCCTGGTGGCGTCGCGCGGTGGGCTTGTAGTTCTCGCCGCGCTCACCCGAACAGCAACACGCCCCACGCCACGGGCACTGCGGCAGCGATGCCCATCGACACCCACCGCCACACCGGTCGCCGGCGCCAGACCAGGAGGGTCGGTGTGGCCCCCGCGACAGCAACGACATTGACGAACACCGCCACCGCGGGATGGATGTCGACGAGTACCTCTCCGATCGCGATGAACGTGACCACCGTCATCGCGAAGACGAACGCGGTCAGCGTCAGCCCTGTCGACCACGGGGTGGTCGGCGCGGGCACGGACGCCGCACTCACCGCGGGATCCGAACCCGCTCGTAGAACGCCATCGCCGCGGCCGTCGCCACATTGAGGGAATCGGTTCCCGTCGCCATCGGGATGCGAGCACGCACATCGGTCGCGCGCATCGCGGACTCGGTCAGCCCCGGTCCTTCCGCGCCGAGCAGCAACGCCACCTTCTCCCCCGTCATCGCCTCGGCCAGCGGTACCGCTTGAGGATTCGGGGTCAGCGAAATCAGCTGGAAGCCCCGGTCACGCAGCGTATCGAGGTCGTACGGCCAGTCGTCGAGGTGTGCGAACGGGACGCGCAGGACATGCCCCATCGACACGCGCACCGCACGACGGTACAGCGGGTCGGCGCAGCCCTTACCGAACAGCACTGCGTCGACGCCGAATCCTGCCGCGTTGCGGAACATCGACCCGATGTTCTCGTGATCGTTGATGCCTTCGAGCACCGCGACAGTAGTGGCCTTCTCGATCACCTCGACGACGTCGAGCGGCCGGGGCCGATACGCGACCCCGAATACGCCTCGATTGAGGTGGAAGCCGACCACCTCGGCCATGGTGTCCGCGTCGGTCCGGTAGAACGGCACCTCCGGTGACAATCCCGCCCATCCCCCGTTATCGCACACAGCGTCGGCCAGTTCACCGAGACGGCGATCGACGCCGAGCATGGCATGCAGCGGGAAGCGGGAGTCGAGCATGCGCTGGACGACCAGTCCGCCTTCGGCGACCACCAATCCCTTGCCGCCGGGCAGATCAGGACGGCGGTCCGAGGAATTGAGGTCGCGGAAGTCGTCCAGCCGGGGGTCGGCGGGATCGTCGATGTCGATGACGTGAACCACCACCACATTCTCCCAGCCGGAGACGTGATCGCCGCATCGGAGTCGGCTAGCCGTCCTCGGACACCAACTCCGTCAGGATGACCACGGCGTCGCGCAGGGTCGCGACACTCGCGTCGTCGAGTCGGGCGAGCCGTTCGGTCAACCACTCCTCGCGCGCTTGGTGCTCGTCCATGAGCAGGCTGTCTCCCACAGGCGACAGCTTGACGATGATCTGCCTGCCGTCGGTGGGGTGCGGAGTGCGCTCCACCAGACCGAGTTCGTTCAGCGACGCGATCACACGGGTCATCGACGGCGGCTGAACCCGTTCGCGGGAGGCGAGCACCCCGGGGGTCATCGCCCCCTCCGTCCGCAATGTCTGCATCGCCGACAGTTGGGTCAGAGTGACTCGGGAATGGCTGCGCTGCCCCCGTAGATGACGCGTCAAACGCACCACAGCAAGCGCGAGGTCGCCTGCGAGTGCCCGTGTGTCCGAGATCATGGCGAGGACAATACGGGACAGACCGGACCTTCGACCCGCCGCTGTGTCAGGTGAGCAGTTCCGTGAGTGGATCGACGGAGAAGTACAGCGCGAACAGCGCCGCTACCACCCACAGCAACGGATGGACGGTGCGTGCCTTACCGCTCACCGCGTGGAGGACGACCCAGGTGATGAAGCCGACGCCGATGCCGTTGGCGATCGAGTAGGTGAACGGCATGACCATGATCGTCATGAACGCGGGGAGAGCGATTTCGAACTTCGTGAAGTCGATGTCGCGGACCTGTCCGATCATGAGCGCACCGACGACGACGAGCGCGGGCGCCGCCGCCTCGATCGGCACGACCTCGTAGAGCGGGGTCAGGAACATCGCAAGCAGGAACAGCAGACCCGTGACGACGTTGGCGAGGCCGGTACGGGCGCCTTCCGCGATACCCGACGCGGACTCGACGAACACCGTGTTGGACGATGCGGACGCACCACCACCGACGATGGCGCCTGCGCCTTCGACCACGAGCGCCTTGCCGATACCCGGCAGGTTGCCGTCCTTGTCGGTGAGTCGAGCTTCCTTTCCGAGGCCCGTCATGGTGCCCATGGCGTCGAAGAAGTTGGCCAGCACGAGGGTGAAGACGAGCAGCGACGCGGCGATCACGCCGATACGAGTGAATGCGCCGAACAGGTTGACGTCACCCACCAACGACAGGTTCGGGATGCCGAAGAAGGAGTCGGGTGCAGCAGGAAGGCCGAGGTTCCAGCCCTTCGGGTTGGTGCCCTGCGACGGCCCCACCTTGGCGATGGCCTCGACGATCATCGCGACGATCGTCGTGGTGATGATGCCGATGAGCAGGCCGCCGGGGACCTTCTTCACCACCAGCACGCCCATGAGGAGCACGCCGAACACGAAGACGAAGGTCGGCCACGAGGCGATGGAACCGTCGATGCCCAGCCCGACGGGGACGGTGGTCCCGGCCGCGTCGGGGATGCGCCGCACGAATCCGGCGTCGACCATGCCGATGAACGCGATGAATGCACCGATACCGGCCGCGATCCCTGCCTTGAGTTCCTTCGGAATCGCGTTGAACACGGCGGTACGGAAACCGGTGAGGGCGAGCGCGACGATGATGATGCCATCGATGACGACCAGACCCATCGCTTCCGGCCACGTCACCTGGGGAGCGATCGTCACCGCGAGCAGGCTGTTGATGCCCAGGCCGGCGGCGATCGCGAACGGGTAGTTCGCGACCACACCGAAGATGATGCTCATCAGACCCGCCACGAGCGCGGTGACCGCGGCGACCTGGTTGACCGGCAGGATGTTGCCCAGGACGTCGATCTTCGCGGTCGCGTCCTCAGCGGAGAAGCTGCCGAGAATCAGGGGGTTGAGCACCACGATGTACGACATCGCGAAGAACGTGACGAGGCCGCCACGCACCTCCCGCGAGACCGTCGAACCTCGCTCGGTGATCTTGAAATACGTGTCCAGAAATGATGATTTCTTGGAATCGGTGCCTACGGCCATGTCCACTTTTCCGCTCGTCGAGTACCGTGCGTCGCAACGGATGAAGATTATTGCAGCGGTGAGGTTCTAATCTGCAATCGTGAGAAACTCAGAAAACATCGCCGCGCGTATCCGGATCTTGGCCGACCCCCGGCCCGCACTGGCGATCGGAACCGCGTTCTGGGCGATCGCCTCGCTCGTGGTCCTGTTCGCCGACGACCGATGGTCGGATGCCCTGCCCGTGTGTATCGCCGGAATCATCGTGGGGCTCTTGGGAACTTCTCTGTTCCTGATTCAGCGGTCGGCGTCGCGTCGCGGTCGGAGGGGTGCACAGACAGGCCTGGACTGAACATCGCAACGGGCCACGTATCCCGCGCTATCGGCGTCCACGCCTGCCCTGGATCCACGTGAGCAACCACACCCACGACAACGCCCAGGCGACACCGAGAATCCACCCGGCGACGACATCGGTCGACCAGTGCGCCGCGAGGTACACGCGGCTCGAGCCCACCAGCACCGTGTAGGCGCCGAGGCCGACGATCGCGGCCGTTCTACGACGATCGCCGCGAGGCCAGGTCCGGATCGCGACGACAGCGAGTGTCGTCGCGATCACCGCGCTCATCATCGCGTGCCCCGACGGAAACGACCACGTGGCGAGGTCCATCAACCGGTCCGGCTCCGCCGGCCGAGGCCGGTCGATCAGATTCTTCATCGCTGTCATCACGGGCCAGCCCGTGGCCACCGCTCCCCCGACGAGCAACGCGTCGGCCGGCCTGGATGCGCGCAGCAGGAGCATCACGGCAATCAGGGCGACCACGAAGTTCGCGACCCCACCACCGGTATGGGTGATCACGGTGAACACCGTGGTGAGCTCCGGGCTCCGAATGTCGAGGACCCAGTCGAGCACCACCTCGTCGAGTGTCACGAGCTGCGGGACAGCCCGGCGATCGCGCCCGGAAGGCCGCTACGCGTGCAGTGGACGGCGCCGGATGCATCGACCCACCACGGCACCTCTCGGTCGCCGGTGATCGCACCGGTGCAGCGCACCGTGAGCGACTCGTGCACCACCAGTGGCCGCGTGGGCAGCGGCAGCCCCACGGTGACCGCAGCGAGCACAGCCTCCGGTTCACGACTCCACGTCGTGGACCGGCCGTGCCCGGCCGGTTCGCCGGACACCACAGTCGACGCTGCAGCGATGTCGAGGAGCTCGGCAAGCGCGGCCGCGTGCGCGTGGCCGACGGCGACGAGCCGATCGGCCGGGATCACCGCAGCGAACCACGGTAGGTCGGCCACGAGGGCGTCTGCGGCATCGACGACGGTGCCCGCGAGGCTGCGGACCCCGGCGGGCAGGATCACGCCGTCGAGGTCGATGGTGCCTGCGGCGTAGCACTGCGCGAGGGCGGTGTGCACCGCGACCACGGCCGCCGGGCCTGGCCGACGCCCGAGGTCTGCGAGCCGATCGAGCAGGATCTCGGCGAGGTCGGGATCCTCGATCCGGGTTCCGGCCAGGCATGCGCGGAACGATCCCGCATCGGGATGTGTACACGGGTCGAGCAGACCCTCGAAATCAGCGTCGTCGACGTACCGGAGGTGTCCGAGCGGCTGGTCGCCGAGCACGGCGTAGTTGCGCAGCCACCACGCGGTATAGCCGTCGCGGTCGGTGAGTGTCGCGGCGGTGCCGGGCTCCGCGGCCAGCAACGCGAGGGCCCGGCCCCAGCGGGTCTCGTCGACGAGATCGAGATCGCGCACCGCGACGAGCGTCTCGGGGTCGGTATCGACGGTCTGCCACCACGTGTCCTCGTCGGGCAGGTCGTGGTCGGGTCCGGTCGGCAGCTCGGCTCGCAGCACGGTGAATCCCCAGCCGACACCGATTGCGCGCAGCGGTTCGGCGCCGTACTTCTCGACGAGAGCCGCATCGATCGTGCCGAACGGCGAATCCGCGACGAGGACCTCCTCGAGCGGCGCATTCGGGAGGAGCAGCTCGTCGGCGGGGACGAGTTCACCGTCTGCGTCGCGCAACAACAGCGCCCCGAGTTCGCGGGGCACGGCACCGGCGGGGACCTTCGCGACGAGCGTCAGTACGACGTCGGCGAGGTCCTCGGCCGTCTCTTCGTCGGGATCGTGGTGGACGTCGTCGATGGCCGCAGCGAGCGCCGGATCACCGAGGAGGTCTTCGGCGGTCACGGTGCCTGCGCCGAGCCTGGACAGCAGCGGGTGCGCTGCACCGGGATGCACGAGCCGCACCCACGGCAAGGAGAGGGGGCCGAGATCGTGCAGAACCGTGGTCCGCGGGCCCGTGACGGTCCGTCCGTCGGACAGCGGCACGGGTAGCGCCGCGAGTTCCTCCGCGGTGACCGCGTCGACGACGAACGGTGTCAGTGCCTCGTACAACCGATTCCACCAGGCCGGCTCCCGGGAGTGCCCGGCAAGCAGATCGGCGACACGTGCGAGACCGATGCGGTGCACATCGACCGCTGCGAGCGCCGCCGCGTGTCGCGGCGAGCACAGCGACGGGGAGATCAGCCCGGGGACCACCTCGTCGAGGGCTTCGGCCAAGTCGTCGTCGAGTCCGGTCAGGGCCGTCGCACGGTCGGGTGCGAGGTCGTCTCCCCCACCTGCGGCAGGGAGCCACCTGGTGCGCCGCAACTCCTCGAACAGCGCCTCACGGATGCGTCCGTCGACCTCGCTGCGTGCGAAACCCGGTGTCGGCACCAGGTGGAGTCGCTGATCACCGGGCAGGGCCGCGACGAAGTCGGCGTATCCCTGAGCGAGATGGTCGACCGGCGCGCCCGGCAGCATCCGCCTGCGGTCCGGCTGCATCGGGACGTCGGCGACGACGAGCGCGGGCAACGACAGTTCCTCGTCCGATCGGGTGGGTGCGCGGAGCACGTCGTCGTGGACCGGCCGGACCACGCCGTCGACGACCGGCACGAGCCATCGGGCCACCGCACCGCGGTGCTCCCACCAGCAGTGGTCGCCGATACGTAGTTCTCGCAGCCCCGACTCGAGAATGCGGTCGGTTCGAACGAACTCGTCGTCGTCGATGACGATCGTCTGCAGCGCTGGCAGTTCGAGCAGCAGATCGATCGCCTCACGGCGGAAATCATCGAGCAGCGTCTCGGCATCGATCCCGGAACGGACGTCGAGCACCACTTCGGTGTCGCTGCCCGCAACCGGCTCGGTCGCGCTCGGCCACGCCAGACGCAGCGTCGGCACGTTGCCGTCGGGAACGATCAATCCGTGTTCGACCAGGACGTCACGGGTCTGCGCGGCGGAGAACCTGACGGCCCCGGTGCGCGACCGCACCTCGACCTCATCGGAAATCGCGAGAACCGCAGTGAATCCGACTCCGAACCGCCCGACACCCCCGGTCTTGCTCGACGCACGCAACGCGGTGAGTGCCTGCACGCCGGTCTCGTCGAGGGGCGCTCCGGTGTTGGCGATGTGCAGGCACGTTCCGACCTGCCACACCCGCAGGGTGCCCGGAATTCCGGCACGACTCGCAGCGTCGGCCGCGTTCTGTGCCAGCTCCGTCAGAACTCGGTCGCGGTATCCGGCGCGGACGAGATCCGTTTCGGTGGCGATGTCCTCCCGCAGACGCGTCGGCGACGACCGCCACGCGGCAACGAGACCGTCGCGGAGCGCCGCGGTGCCGAAGGGATCCGCGGCGTCGGAGACCTGCACGTCAGTCGGTCTGTTCCGACTGCGCGTTCTCGGTATCGGTGGTGTTCTGGTTGGGCTCTGCAGCGACGGCGGGAAGCTCGACGATCTCGATCGCCCCGTCGTCGTACGCGTCGAACTGCGGCGAACCCGCACCGGTGGGCAGGGTGGTATCGGAGTGCGCACCGCAACCGAATTCGGCGTGCACAACATGGCCGTCGGCGGCGAACTCGTTTCCGCACACACCGAACGCAGCCCGCAACGACCCCGCGAGCGGCAGGTAGAAGCCGCACATCATGCACGTCGACGGCGCAGCCTTGGCCATCTCGGAATGAGGACCGTACTCACCGTCGAACCACCGCTGCGTTGCGTCGAGCCTGCCTTCGAGGCTCATCACCTGCTTGCGACCGAGCCCGATCTCACCGGCTGTCTCGTCGACGTCGGGATCGCCCGAGGCGGTGTATCCCGGCACGAGCCGCTCGTCGTCGGGTGCGGAGGCCAGCAGATCGCCCGGCCCCAGGTCGCCGGGGCGGATCCGCTCGTTCCACGGCACCCATGCCGGTGCGACCAGCGATTCGGGGCCCGGCAGCAATACCAGTTCGCTCACGGTGACGTGATCGGATTCGGGTGCGGCCGCCACCACGACCGCCCACTGCCAACCGTGATACCCGGCCAGGTCGGCTGCGAAGCGGTGGGTAGCCGCGCATTCGTCGTCGGCGGTGACGCCCAGATAGGCGCCGACGACGCCCTCTCCGAGCTCGTTCAGGGCAGCCCGGGCGACCTCCACGGCCTCAGCGAGCACCGATCGGACAGCCGGATCCACCGAAGGTTCCGTTCCGGGGGCAACGGCAGAAGATGCAACGCTCACGAGCACCATTGTGCCGGACAGATGCCCCGGCGTGGCGCCCGGCCATGAGAAGACACCTGAGACGACCGTGAAGAAACAGAAGTCGACACCGGGAAGATGGACTCATGAAGCGTCGACCGGCCACCTTCGCGCTCGCCCTCGCCCTCCTGACCGCGGGCTGCAGCGACACCGTCGTCACCGAACCCGGGCCACCGGCCGACGAACTCCGCGTCGAGATCGTCGCGGAGCATCCACATGATCCGGGGGCGTTCACCCAGGGTCTCGAACTCGACGGCGGTGACCTGTTCGAGGGCACCGGGCGCGAGGGGTCGTCGTGGGTGTCGGCCCGCCCGCTCGACACACTCACCGAGCGCACCCAGGTGCCACTTCCCGACGACATGTTCGGCGAGGGCATCACCGTCGCCGATGGGGTGGTGTGGCAGCTCACATGGAAGGACGGGGTGGCGTTCGTCCGCGACCGCGACAGTCTCGCAGAGCTGCGGCGTGTCGACTTCGACGGTGAGGGCTGGGGCCTGTGCGACCAGCCCGAGCGTCTGGTGATGAGCGACGGCTCCGCGGAGCTGACGTTCCGCGACCGCGACACCTTCGCCGAACTGGGGCGGGTCACGGTGCATCGCGACGGTCGTGCGGTGTCGAATCTGAACGAGCTCGAATGCACCGACGACGGTGCCGTGTACGCGAATGTGTGGAAGACCGAGGAGATCGTGCGGATCGACCCCGAGTCCGGCCGGGTGGGCGCGACGATCGACGCGTCGGCACTGCTCGACAGACTCGCCGAGACGGATCGGAACAATATCGACGTCATGAACGGGATCGCCCACATCCCAGGTACGGACCGTTTCCTCGTGACCGGCAAGTTGTGGCCGACGCTGTTCGAAGTTCGCTTCGTACCGTGACCCGCGCTGCGAGCGACCCGACTGCACAACGGGTGCGCGGTGGTGAAGAATCGAAGCGTGACCGAACCGGAAGAGCGACCTGCCGATAGGGCGGACGATCGTGCCCCGGGCTCTCGGCATCCGGGGTACAGCAACTATCCGCCGCCGCGCCGCGTCTCTGCGCGCCGGACACCGTTGCCACCGTTGCATCCGATAGACGAGCCGCAGCACCCACGCCCTGAAGGCGCCGACAAACGCACGGCTGCGAACAAGGGCGCCGGGCCGTCGAAGGATTCCTCCGACGCGAAGGACGACCGGTCGGGTGGCAACAGCCGGTCCAGTGACAACAGGGGGCCCCACGCGCCGCGGATGCCCCGCAAACTCACCGTGACGCGGGTCGCGGCGTTCCGCAGCCGCGAGCTCACCCACAAGGGCATCGCGACCTTCCGCCGCGCCGCGACCGCCGACGGCGCCGACAAGTCCGGTCTGACGGCGCTGACCTACGCGACCATGGCGAACTTCGCCGCCGACGCCGCGATGGCGGTGGCATTGGCGAACACCCTGTTCTTCTCGGCAGCGACCGGCGAGGACAAGACGAAGGTCGCGTTGTATCTGCTCATCACGATCGCGCCGTTCGCCGTCATCGCTCCGTTGATCGGCCCGCTCCTGGACCGGCTCCAGCACGGGCGGCGGCTCGCGCTGGCGACGTCGTTCGGGTTGCGGACCGTCCTCGCCGTCGTCTTGATCTTCAACTTCGACAGCTGGGCGTTGTATCCCGCTGCGCTGGCGATGATGGTGCTCAGTAAATCGTTCGCGGTCCTCAAGTCCGCGGTCACGCCGAGGGTGCTGCCACCCGAGATAGACCTGGTACGGGTCAACTCCAGACTCACCGTGTTCGGCCTGGTCGGAGGCACACTCGGCTTCGGCGCGATAGCCGGTGCCGCGGCGTGGGCGTTCAACTCTGCCGGGGCACTGTGGCTGTGTGCCGGGATCACCGTGTTCGGTGCGTACCTGAGCATGCGGATACCGGCATGGGTCGAGGTCACCGAAGGTGAGGTTCCCGCGACGCTGTCGTACCGCGGGCCCGAGGCGCGCACCGACGTGCTCGACACCAGGACCGAGGTGATCTCCGCCAACGGCAAGAGCCGGCAGCCACTCGGTCGCACTGTGGTCACCGGACTGTGGGGCAATGGCACCATCCGTGTGCTCACCGGCTTCCTCACCTTGTTCATCGCGTTCGTGGCGAAGAGCGCCACCGAACAGTCCCCGCTCATGCAGGCCGCGATGCTCGGTTTCGTCGGTGCTGCCGCGGCGATCGGAAACTTCGCGGGCAACGCGACCGGCGCACGGATGGCGTTGGGTCGTCCCGCACTGATCGTCGTGCGATGTGCGGCCGCCGTGGTTGTGGTCGCCGCGATCGTCGCGGCGACGGACAATGTGGTCGCCGCCGCCTTGGCCGCGTTGATCGCTGCCTGCGCGAGTGCCCTGGCGAAGGTGTCGCTCGACGCATCGCTGCAGCAGGATCTCCCCGAGGAATCCATCGCATCGGGATTCGGCCGGTCGGAAACCGTCCTTCAGCTGAGTTGGGTGCTGGGCGGCGCCATGGGAGTTCTGCTTCCGACCGAGCTGTGGATCGGTTTCTCGGTCGTGACGGTGGTGCTGGTACTCGGGTTCACCCAGACCCTGCTCACTTACCGTGGAAAGACGTTGCTGCCCGGCCTGGGCGGCAGGAGGCCCGAGCATGCCTCCACCGAAACTGCCGACGAGCGCGGAGCGCGCCCGGACGGGCAGCCGACACGAAATGGGAGCCGATGAATCTGCAAGCCCGGACGAAGAAGGCGATCGCGCTGATCGCGGTAGTCCTGGTGGTGGTCGCTGTGGGTATCGGCGCGGTGATCTGGAAGCTCGTCGACTCGGCCGAGCCGCGGCTGCCCGAGATCACCGCCTTCGGCGACGGCACCTCGGTCACGGTGCCTCCGACGCAGCACTGCAACGTCAACCTCGAGGACTGCGTCGAGAATCCGATCACCCAGCTCTCCGTCCGCGCCGGATATCCCCTGCAGTTGTCGCTGCCGTCGGCGATCTCCGATGCGCCGTGGCGTCTGATCGCGGTGTACGGCGATCTCGAGACGGGCCAGACGTTCCTCGACGGCATCATGGTCGATCCGGGGCAGCAGCGCGCGATCACCGTGCCGAGCGATCCGTCGCTGCAGTTGCTCGGTGTGGAGGTTCAGCTGCCCTCCGCTGTGGTGGACGAGGCCGGCGAGCCGATCGCTCACGCCGTGTGGGCAGTCCAGACGTTCTGAGAGCGCTGCTTCGAGGGCCGAAAGATGCCGAATGCCGTATCCGAACGAATCGGATACGGCATTCGGCGTTCGGGTCGCGGTCGTCCGTCTCAGTGGTCGAGCTCGCGGGCGACGGCGCGCATGACCTCGGAGATCCGCTGCCCGGCCTTGCGGTCCGGGTAGCGACCACGCCGCAGGTCGGGCTGGATCGCAACTTCGAGCAGCTTGATCATGTCCTCGACCATGCCGTGCAGTTCGTCGGGTGAGCGTCGTTCACGTGCCGGTGCTTCACGTCGTCCGCCCTGCTGCCGCAGCGTCGGCTGCTCGAGCAACTCGACCTTGAGCGCCTGGGGCCCACGACGACCGACGGCCATCCCGAATTCGACGCGCTGGCCCGCTTTGAGGTTCTCGACGCCATCCGGGAGTGCCGATGCGCGGACGTAGACGTCCTCGCCTTCGTCCTGAGACAGGAAGCCGAAGCCCTTCTCGACGTCGTACCATTTCACCTTGCCGGTCGGCACCGCGCTCACCTGCTCCTCGACGGCCGTGCCCGAGGGCACGATGTGGACATGCAAAACAACGCGCCCCAACCCTCACCGAGCGGGACGCGCATACGCGTTGAGTGTACCTCGGCGCACATACCGCCCCCGACGGCCGGCGACTACCGTAGTCGTCGTGGGTAACTCTTCTTCCGATTCCGTTCGTGCGTCCGGCAAGGGTCTGTTCAATGCCGCCATCGTGTGCTTCGCGGTGGGCATCGTGGCAGTGGTGGCGATCTTCCTGACTCCGATCCTCACCGACGGCAAGCCGGGTCTCGTCCTGTTTCTCCTCACTCTCGCGTGGCCGCTCGGCTTCGCGTTGGCCATCGCGTTCGCCCTGCAGTCGGGTCGGCGCTCGAAGGGCGGTAACGGTTCATGAGGGTTGTTCTCAACATCATCTGGCTGGTCTTCGGCGGTTTGTGGCTGGCGCTCGGATACTTCCTCGCGGGCATCATCTGCTGCATCCTCATCATCACGATTCCGTTCGGTATCGCCTCGTTCCGTATCGGCGTCTATGCGCTGTGGCCGTTCGGGAAGACAACTGTCGACAAGCCGACTGCGGGGGCCGGCTCGATGATCGGGAATGTGATCTGGATCGTGATCGCCGGCATCTGGCTGGCCCTCGGACACATCGCGACAGCGATCGCCATGGCCATCACGATCATCGGCATTCCGCTCGCGATCGCGAACCTGAAAATGATCCCGATCTCTCTGATGCCACTCGGGAAAGACATCGTTCCCGTCGATGCACGCCCGACGTACATGTGACCTTTATCACATAACGAGCTGATAACAGCACGGGTTCGAAACGGGTTTCGGAGGCTACTCGCGCGACTACCAGCGAGTTCGCTCCGGAATAGCCCCAGTACAGCCTCGAAACCCCATCCGGTCGTGCGTTACCAATTGGTGACACTCGTCCACCGGACCGTTACCGTCGTCATCGGTCGGACCGCCTGGTCCAACCAACCCGGGCCCGCCGCGCCAAATTCCTGTCCCGCGGAAACCCGGTTATCCCGACAAACGATCCACGAGGGACAGGAAACGGGGGACCCAACCGGTCTCCCTCGGAAGCACCCCGGCCCCGCCGGGACGCTTCCCCGGAGGCCCGGCCCGCCGCTCACGCGAAAGGCCTCGGGGTGAAGCCGGAACGCTCGATGAGCGCAACGGCCGGACTACCTCTTCAGTCCGAACCCGACAGCTGACCTCGTAGGCGCGTGCGGAGAGGAAACGGAACCGACATGAGCGGACGCCATCGCAAGCCTTCCAACACCGGCCGGACTGTCGCGAAGTTCGCGCTGACCGGCGCCGTCCTCGGCGTGACGGGTGTCGCCTTCAGCGGCACCGCCGCCGCCGCGCCCGACTCCGACTGGGACCGCCTCGCACAGTGCGAGTCCGGCGGAAACTGGGCCATCGCCACCGGCAACGGCTACCACGGTGGCCTGCAGTTCTCGCCGAGCACCTGGAACGCCTACGGCGGTCAGGAATACGCAGCCACCGCCAACCAGGCCAGCCGCGACCAGCAGATCGCCGTCGCCGAGCGCGTCCTTGCCGGCCAGGGCTGGGGCGCATGGCCGTCCTGCTCCTCGAGCCTCGGCCTGTCCAGCTCCCCGACGCAGCGTGAGGCCCCCGGCGCTCCCGCTCAGTCCACCCCCGCGCCGGTCACCGAGAACCGCCAGATCCCGCAGCTTTCCGAGGTTCCGGCACTGCCCGCCGAGGCCCAGGGCATCATCGACGGCTTCGAACAGGGCGTCGACGCACTGCAGTCCGCCGGTATCGCGCTCGACCCGGCCGTCCTCGACGCAGTCCGCGCAGTTCTGCCCCAGTAGGCAACACTCAGCAGTACCAGCAAAGAACCCCGCACCGGATTCGGTGCGGGGTTCTTCGTTGTCGGGGAGCCTGACGACCGAGGAAGACTCGGTGTCGAGGAACTCAGCGGTTGATGACGGTGCGCGGGTGCGTGTAGGGAAGCTCCTCCGCCGGGACGGGGAACACGGCGTCCTCGCCGTACGGGGAGAGCGGACCCGAACGCGTCGACGACAGTTCGGTGACCGCATGGTCGCCATCTGCCAACTCCGGCCATCCGCGATCGACGTAGAGGTTCTTCGATTTGTCAGCCATGACGCTCATTTTGGCAGGTGAGTTCGTCTTAGGCCATCTCAGGTCTCTAATCTGGATCTGATGACACCCGCCACGCCCGCCCCCGACGCCGCATCGGACTCGCTCGCCCAGTGGCTGTCCGATCGCCGCGACACGGAACTCGTCGCTCTCCTGCGCTCGAGACCCGACCTGGTGGTGCCCCCACCCGCGACGATGAGCGTGCTCGCGAATCGCGCACGCCAACGCGCTTCGGTGTTCCGCGCAGCGAACGACTTCACCACCGCGGAGTTCGGGATCATCGAGGCACTCGCGCGGCTCGGGGCCGTCGACGACGGGGTGCCGAGGAAAACTCTCGTCGACGATCTGCGAGGGCGGATCACCGCCAAGTCCGTCGATCGGATTCTCGACCGTCTGCGCTCCGTCCTGCTGGTGTGGGACACCTCCGACGGCCTGCGTCTCGTCGCAGCCGCCGTCGAGGCCGTGCCGTGGAGGGTCGGACGCACACCCGAAACGGACGCGTTCACCCGCGAAGAGCTCGAAGTGGTCCTCGCCGAACTCGAGCCCTCGCAACGCAGCATTCTCGACACCCTGGCGCGGACGTCGCCCATCGGGCGCACCCGCGACGCCGCGCCCGGCTCCGACGAGAACCGACCCGTACAGAAGCTCCTGGCATCCGGGTTGCTCACCCGCATCGACGACGAGACGGTCGAACTTCCCCACCGGGTCGGGCAGGCATTGCGCGGCGAAGCACCGTTCGATCCGGCATCCCTGACTCCCCCGGGCTTCAAGGCGAGCACCAAGACCGCTCCCGATACGAACAGCACCGCCGCAGGCGCCGCATTGGAACTACTGCGCCACTGCGAAGACCTGATCACCGCGCTGGGCCGCCAGCCCGCCCCGGCACTGCGCTCCGGTGGTCTGGGAGTCCGCGAGCTCCACCGGCTCGCGAAGTCGCTCGATCTCACCGACGACCACACCGCATTGCTCGTCGAGGTACTCGCAGCGGCAGGACTCATCGCACGCGGAAACCCCGATCCCGCTCCGCCCGGCGACATCGACGACTATTGGGCTCCCACCACCTCGGCCGACGGATGGCTCACCGCGAACACCGCGCACCGCTGGGCGGTTCTCGCCGGTGCGTGGCTGGACGCGCCGCGGCGTCCCTGGCTGATCGGACGTCGCGACCAGAACGACAAGCCGATCGCGGCGTTGTCCGACGAGGTGAACTCCCCGACCGCGGCCTACGACCGCAGGCTCCTCCTCGAAGTACTCGCCGACCACATTGCGCCGTCCCCGGCCGAAGTGCAGGCCGTCGTGGCCTGGCGCCGGCCTCGATCCGCAGGCCACTTCGGCCACGAGACGGTGACCGAGACGATCCGCGAAGCCACCGCACTCGCGTTGGTCGCCCACGACAATCTCGGCTCACCCGGCAAGGCCCTGCTGCACGGTGGCGACGCCGAAACAGAGATGGCGAACACGCTCCCCGAACCCGTCGACCACGTCCTCGTCCAGGCCGACCTCACCGTCGTCGCCCCCGGTCCTCTCGTCCCGGAACTGGCCGGGAAGGTCGCGCTCGTCGCCGACGTCGAATCCGCAGGCGCCGCCACCGTCTACCGGATCAGTGAGGGCACCGTGCGCCGCGCGCTCGACGCGGGCCTCGGTGCAGGTGAGCTGCACGCCCTGTTCTCGGCCCACTCGCGCACACCCGTCCCTCAGTCGCTGACCTACCTGATCGACGACGTGGCACGGCGCCACGGCCGGTTGCGCGCAGGCATCGCGTCGTCGTTCGTACGCTCCGACGATCCGGCGCTGCTCGCAGAGGTGCTCGCGACACCGGTCGCCGCGACGCTGGCGTTGCGTGCGGTCGCACCGACGGTCGCCATCTCGCAGGCGCCCCTCGCCGAGGTACTCACCTCACTGAGGCAAGTAGGCTTCGCTCCGGCAGGCGAGGACGCATCGGGCGCGGTGCTGGATCTGCGCCCGCGCGGCGCACGGCTGGTGGTGCCGCGGTCGCGTCCCCGCTACGCCGGACCGCTTCCGCCCAACGACGAACAGCTCGAAACGCTGGTACGCACGCTGCGCGCCGGCGACCGCGCCGCGTCCGCCCCGGCGAGTACACCGGTGCGCGGAGACGGCAGCCGTACGGGTGGTGCGGCAACGATGGCGCTGCTGCAACTGGCGGTCCATGCCAAGCGCAGTGTGACCCTCGGATACGTCGACGCACAGGGCACCGCAACCCGTCGCATCGTGGACCCGGTCAGCATTGCGGGCGGGCAGCTCGAAGCCTTCGACCCCGCGACCGGCTCGGTGCGCAGTTTCGTGCTGCACCGTGTCGCGTCGGTCGCGCTGGTCGATTGACACGGCGACGGTCCGCTCAGGGTCGATCGTCGTCACGCACGAGTACGAACGGCGAGGCCGCCCTCCTCGACCACGACCCCCCTACGAATGTCAGGCCGAGCCACGTCCGTTCGTCGAGCGCACGGAACTCGTCGCGCACCCACCGCCATGGAATCGGCGCGTCTGCACCGTAGGACACCGTCACCGCGGGCCGTCCGTCGAGCCAAGACTGTTCGAGCGCGACAGCGATCGGCAGGTGCTCGCGCGGCGTCCCATTGTCGCGGCCGAGCAGGTTCGCCGCGGTGCCGTCGGCGTGGACACGCTTGCCGTACCAATGTGGCATTCCGGCGACCGCAATCGCGCGCGGAGCCGCAATCCTCAGCAGAGCAGGTCCGACGAAAACGGCGCGGTAGGTTCCAGGCGACATCGGCGTGTCCGTCGTATACTCAGCACCCTCGCCCGACTGCGTCAACGACCTGAATGTGTCGCGCAGTCCCCGCATCGTGCCGGCCAGGCCCTGCAGTGCGGCCGAGTCCCCTGTGCTCACGTCGTCGTCCTACTTTCTGTTCGCGCCGCATATCGTGCGGCAAAGCGTTCTGCCATGGCGGTGATCGTGAGGCTCGGGTTCACCCCGACGTTCGCAGGAATGGCGGAGCCGTCCACCACGTACAGGCCCGGATGCCCGAACACCTGGTGGTCGGTGTCGATGACGCCGTGGTCGGCGTCGGATCCGATCGCAGCGCCACCGAGAATGTGGGCGGTGATGGACTTTCCACCGATGCTCTCGAGCAGCAAATTGAGGGGCCGTCCGCCGATCGACTCGGCGAAGGCGCGGGCAACCGCGTTGGCCTGCGGAAGATAGCTCGGCGCTCGGCGGCCCGCGACAGCACGTGACCGCAGTACCTTGCGCCACGGCCGGATCGGCGACCGCGCGTAGTCCAGTCGGATTTCACTTTCCACATTCTGCATCACCGTGAACACACTGAGTCGTTCGATGAAGTTGCGCGCGAACATGGTTCGGATCTGACGAGCCGGATTCCGCAGGAGCGCCGCCGCGGCGGACCGGCGGCGCAGGCGAGGATCGGCACCGTCGACAAGCGGCCCGACCTGGAACCGCATATGCCATCCGCCGACGTACCGATTCTGGGTGACATGGGTGCTGTCATCGGGATAGAACTCGCTCGAAATGGTGGGCCCGCGAGTCAGATCGACGTCGACGTCGTCGGCAAGGACCGCGGTGATCGCCTCCGAGTTGGTGCGCACGTGGTCGCCGAGCCGGTCGGATACGCGAGGAAGCCCACCGTTCGTACGGGACCGGAACAGCAACTCCACGGTGCCGAGCACCCCTGCGGCCAGTACCACTTCGGGCGCGCGCAGTCGTTCGCCGCTGCCGAGCCGAACCTCGTAGTCACCGCCGGCGAGTGCGATCACCGACGTGACGTGCTGCTCTACCCGGATCTCGGCGCCGCGCTGCTCTGCAAGCCAGAGATAGTTCAGATCGAGGGTGTTCTTGCTGCCGTACGGGCATCCGATCAGGCATCCACCGCACAGGCGGCACCCGGTGCGGTCCGGCCCGTCGCCACCGAAGAACGGGTCGGGTACCGTGGCGCCTTCGTCCCCGAAATAGATCGCCATCGGAGTCGGCCCGTATGTGCTCTCGACGCCGAGGGCCCGGGAGACGCTGCGCAGGTGCTCGTCCATCGGACCGCTGAAGGGCGCAATGGTCCGACCAAGCATCCGAGCAGCAGTCCCGTAATGCTCTGCAAGCTCTGCACGCCAGCCCTTCTCGGAATTCGGCCAGGCCCGGTCGGTGAAGAATTCCTCTTCAGGCTCGAGAAGCACACCGGCCCAGACGATGCTGCCGCCGCCCACACCCGAGCCACCGATGATGCCGACGTGCGCGAACACCCGCTGCCAGAAGAAGCCACGCAAACCCAGTTCGGGCAACCACAGGTATCGGCGCGGGTCGCGGCGCGCGGCCTCGAAATCCGCGCGAGAATGCCGCCGCCCCTGTTCGAGCACCAGCACCCGACGTCCCTGTTCGGCCAGCCGCAGGGCAGCGACCGCGCCCCCGAATCCGCTGCCGACCACGATCACGTCCGCTACCGGTTCCACACTGCTCTCGGCGTCCACGGCGCACAGCATAGGCGCGTCCGGACATCCGGCCGGTTCAGGACATTTTCCGTGCTCCTTGTCGCACCGACGACGAAACTTCTCCGGGCCGCCGCTCCCCCACTGAGATCACCGCGAGCCGCGGAAATGCGATGCGTGAACCAGACCTTTTCGCAAACTGGCTTTTCTTGGAATTTGACGTATGGTGTGGCTCGTTGAGTAATTGCCACTTCGAAAAGAGGAGCGACAATGGCCGACAAGGGAAAAACACTCAAGAAACCCGCGCAGTCCATGAAAGAACGCCGGGAAGAAAAGCGCCAGAAGGCAGCGGATACCGGAGAATTCATCCGCAAGCGGAAGCGGAGCTGAGACCGGCGAACGCCATGAATACCGAAACTGCAGTGCTCGAAGCACTGTACGAAACGATCCGCGACCTGCCGATTCATTCGGTCGGCAGCGAGGCGCGAAGCAACGGATATCGAGCAGCCCTGGCCCGCGCACGAGTGTTCGTCCTCGACGAACGAGCCGGAGCGATCAGAACACCGGCATGAGATGAGAAAAACGGTGACCGAATGAAACGGACGCTACACGCCCTGGACAGAATTCAGGAAAGACTCGAAGGGGAATTGGATTCCGTGACGGTCTCGTCGGAAAAGGAAGCCGGATACCGATCCGGGATTTCGGAGGCGCTCGTGTGCGTGATGGAGGTGCGCCGATCGCTGACGAGCTGACCCCGCGGTGGATCGACACCGCTACGGGTCGGAACTGGTGATGTCCGGACGCATGGGCGGCGCGCAGGTGGCGCGCCGCCCTCCGCATCTGGACAATGGAGGAGTTCTACTTTTCTCTCACCAGGAGGCTTCGTGGCCGACGGACCGTTGATCGTCCAGTCAGACAAGACCGTGCTGCTCGAGGTCGACCACGAATTGGCGAACGCAGCCCGGCAGGCCATCGCTCCCTTCGCGGAACTCGAGCGGGCACCCGAGCACGTCCACACCTACCGGGTCACTCCGCTGGCACTGTGGAACGCACGCGCAGCAGGCCATGACGCCGAACAAGTCGTCGACGCGCTCGTCACATACTCACGCTTCGCTGTGCCGCAGCCGCTGCTCGTCGACATCGTCGACACCATGGGCCGGTACGGCCGCCTCCAGCTCGTGAAGAATCCCGCCCACGGACTGACACTCGTCAGCTTCGACAACGCGGTGCTGATCGAGATCATGCGCAACAAGAAGATCGCGCCGATGCTCGGCGCGCGCATCGACGACGACACGGTGCTCGTGCACCCCAGCGAACGCGGTCGCCTCAAGCAGATGCTGCTCAAGGTGGGTTGGCCGGCGGAGGATCTCGCCGGGTACGTCGACGGCGAGGCGCACACCATCGACCTCGACTTCGAGACACATCCGTGGCATCTGCGCGACTACCAGGAGATGGCCGCGGATTCCTTCTGGGACGGCGGGTCCGGTGTCGTCGTGCTGCCCTGCGGTGCAGGCAAGACGATGGTGGGCGCGGCCGCCATGGCGAAGGCCGGTGCCACCACACTGATCCTCGTGACGAACACCGTCGCGGGTCGGCAGTGGAAACGCGAGTTGATCGCACGCACCTCCCTCACCGAGGAGGAGATCGGCGAGTACTCGGGTGAGAAGAAGGAGATCCGCCCGGTGACCATCGCCACCTACCAGGTGGTCACCCGCAAGACGAAGGGCGAGTACCGCCACCTCGAGCTGTTCGATTCCCGCGACTGGGGACTGATGATCTACGACGAGGTGCACCTGCTCCCGGCACCCGTATTCCGGATGACGGCGGATCTGCAGTCGCGGCGACGCCTCGGACTGACCGCCACGCTCGTGCGTGAGGACGGACGCGAAGGCGACGTGTTCTCCCTCATCGGACCCAAGCGATACGACGCGCCGTGGAAGGACATCGAAGCGCAGGGCTGGATCGCCCCGGCCGACTGCGTGGAGGTGCGTGTCACGCTCACCGATGCCGAACGCATGGCGTACGCGGTGGCCGAACCGGAAGAGCGCTACAAGCTGTGCTCGACGGCACGCACCAAGAACGCGGTGGTCAAGTCGATCCTCGCCCGCCACCCGAACTCGCCGACACTCGTCATCGGCGCCTATCTCGATCAGCTCGACGAGCTCGGTGAGGCGCTCGATGCTCCGGTGATCAAGGGTTCGACGCGCAGCAAGGAACGCGAGTTGTTGTTCGATCGCTTCCGCAACGGCGAGGTCGATGTGCTCGTCGTGTCGAAGGTCGCGAACTTCTCGATCGACCTGCCGGAGGCGTCGGTGGCGGTGCAGGTGTCGGGTACGTTCGGGTCGCGGCAGGAAGAGGCCCAGCGGCTCGGGAGGCTCCTGCGCCCGAAGCAGGACGGCGGGCAGGCACACTTCTACTCGGTCGTCTCACGCGACACCCTCGACGCCGAGTACGCCGCGCACCGTCAGCGATTCCTTGCCGAACAGGGCTACGCATACCGGATCACCGACGCCGACGACCTGCTGGGACCTCAGATCGGCTGAGCTGATGTCCTGGAAGGAGACGGCCACGGCCGTCGCCGCAGGGCGTCCGTAATCGTGGCGGCCGCCAAGAAGGGGTGGCGGGACCTCGTCGCGCTCGAAGACGTCCTAGGCTCGACGCCGTGAGCATGCGTGCAGGAATCGTCGTGACCGGGACCGAGATACTCACGGGCAGGATCACCGACCAGAACGGGCCGTGGCTGTCCCACCAGCTCCTGATACTCGGCGTCGACGTCGCCCACATCACGATCTGCGGCGACCGACCCACCGACCTGATCGCACAACTACGCTTCCTCGCTGATCAGGGCGTCGACCTCATCGTCACCAGCGGTGGTCTCGGCCCCACCGCCGACGACCTCACCGTCGCTACCGTCGCCGAGTTCTGCACTCGCGAGCTACGGCTCGACCCCGAACTCGAAGAACACATCGCGGGCATCATCCGCCACCACCGCCCGCACACCCCCGACCTCGACGCAGGGCCGACGCGTATCGGGATCCGCAAGCAGGCGCAGATCCCGACCGGTGCCACCGCCCTACCGCCGACCGGCACAGCACCGGGCGTAGTAATCCCCGCAGTAGCCGGTGACCGGCCGGTCCCGACCATCGTCATCCTCCCCGGTCCTCCCGGAGAACTACAGGCGATGTGGCCCAGCGCGATCACCTCACCAGCGGTCGCCGAGGTGCTGACCCGAGCCGACGACCTGCAGCAGGAAACCGTGCGCGCCTACGGATTGCACGAGGCACAACTCGCCGAGACACTGCGCCGAGCCGAAGCAGAGATCCCCGACCTCGATCGACTCGAGATCACCACGTGTCTTCGAGACGGTGAACTCGACATGGTGACCCGATTCGCCTCCGGCGACGCGGACCTCTATCGCCGTCTTCTCGACGTTCTCGCCGAACATCATGGACGCCAGATCTTCTCGACCGACGGCTCCACCATCGAAGACCAGCTGATCGACGCCCTCGCGGGCCGGCTGATCGCGACTGCGGAGTCGTGCACGGGCGGGCTCATCGCTGCGCGTCTCACCGACCGCCCCGGGTCGTCGTCCTATGTCGTGGGCGGCGTCGTCTCGTACTCCAACGACGCGAAGTCCGATCTGCTCGACGTACCGGCCGAGATGATCGCCGCGCACGGTGCGGTGAGCGAACAAGTCGCCGCAGCCATGGCCGAGGGCGCCAGATCCCGTCTCGGGGCCGACGTCGCGGTCTCTACCACCGGGATCGCCGGCCCCGGCGGTGGCACCGAAGCCAAGCCGGTGGGCACAGTCTGCTTCGGCGTCGCGATCGACGGACGGCCGACATACGCCATCACCCGCCGCTTCCCCGGGGACCGCGAACGAGTCCGAACCCTCACCACCACAGCCGCACTGCATCTGGTTGTCGCACAACTCGAACGAGGTTGAATCTGGGTCTCTGTCAGAGCCCACTGGCCCGGACGAGTCGATATTCCTGCTCGGGTCGTCCGGTGCTGCCGTATCTCAGCTGCATCCGCAGTTGCCCTTTCGCAACGAGGGCTGCCAGGTAGCGCTGAGCGGTCGCGCGCGACATCCCCGTTGCCATCGCGACCTCACCGGCCGACAGTGGTTGCGACGATTCCCGAAGCGCGTTCATCACAAGATCTTTGGTAACCGAACGCGCGTGCGGCGCGGCGGAGGTGGAGGTCGGCAGCACGGGACGCAGCGCAGCGAGTGCCGTGTCGATCTCGGTTTGGGTGAGTTCCGCCGACGAGACGATGCGTCGGTACTGCGCGTATGCGGCGAGTCTGCGTGCCAGTTCGGTATTGGAGAACGGTTTGACGAGGTAGACCAGCGCCCCGGCAGTCATTGCCTGCCGTACCGTGATGCCTTCACCGGCAGCGCCGAGGACGAAACTGTCGCAGTCCAGTTCGCGGATCAGGTCGACCCCCGACCCGTCGGGGAGATACACGTCCATCAGCGCCAGGTCGACCGGGGTGCGCCGGACCGCGTCCCGCGCCGCAGCGACACTGCCCACCGTGTTCACGACCGTGAAGCCGGCGACGCCCGACACCACCTGCGCGTGTAGTTCGGCGACGCGGAAGTCGTCGTCGACGACGAGCACCGTCAGATCTGATCCGCCCACCGCGTGTCTCCTTCGTCGAGAACTCCGGCGAGAGTTGCGAGGAACACTGCACCACCGGTCGGGTTGTCCGGGCTTCGATGTCCGCCGCGATCGACCAGGCGCACATCTCCCCCGTGGTCGCGTGCGATCTGCCGCGCCAAGGCCAGTCCCATCCCACGTCCACCCGGTACCCCGCTGTCGATGTGGGTGGTGGCACCCTCCACGAAGACGTCGGAAAGCTCGGCCGCAACGCCGCTCCCGGTATCGGCGACGGTAATGTGCAGATCCGCGCCGTCCTCGACGAGCTCGATTTCCACTTCCGCCGGGCGATGACCGCTCTCCTTGGCCGCCTCGATCCCATTGTCGAGCAGGTTCCCGAGAACGGTTGTCACATCGACAGGGACGCGCAACGCGCCGTGCACCCACGTGTTCTCCCCCAGAACCAGGCGGACGCCACTCTCACGCGCATGGGACGCCTTCGCGGTGAGGAACGCGTGCAGATACGGGTCGGCCACGGTGCCGATACCCTCGAGCTGCTGCCCCAGAGGTCCCGACCCGATGATCTGCTCGATGAAGTCGGCGGCCTGCGTCGTGCGTCCCCGCTGCAGAAGCCCGTTCAACAAGTGGAGCCGATTGGCGAACTCGTGCCGCTGCGCACGCAATGCCGTGGTGAGCGACTGGACGGCCCCGAGTTCACGTGTGAGGTTCTCGATGTCGGTGCGGTCGCGCACCGACATCACCGTGCCGAGATTCTTTCGATCACGTACCACCCGCCGCGCGACCGCGACGACAACCCGGTCTCCTGCGGTCGCCGCGACCGGCATGCTCTGCGCATCGTGCAGGATGTCCAGCAGACGCGGACTGATCCCGATCTCGTCGATCGGATCGCCTGCGCCGCCGTGCAGGTTCAGCAGTCGGCGCGCTTCTGAGTTGACCACGGTGACGGTGCCGCTCGCGTCCGTGGCGACCACACCATCAGAGATTCCGTGCAGCACCACCTCCTGCTCGCGGACGAGCTCCGCGAGCTGATCGGGTTCGAGACCGAGCGTGAGTGTTTTCCACCGGTTCGCCAGCAGTATCGACCCGGCGGTCCCGAACGCCAACGCCCCGAGCGCAATCAGGGCCGCATAGCCGAGGTCGCTTCGCAGGTCGGAATGAACCCGGTCGGTAGAGATCCCGACGCTCACCTCTCCGACAACAACGGACTCTCCGGCAACACTGTCCGACGCGGGGCCCGTCACGGGCACCTTCGCGCGGACGGACTGCCCGAGTGTTCCGGACTCGCTCACCACCACCTCGCGTCCGGCCAGAGCCTCGGCCGGATCCGTGCTGACCCGCAGGCCGAGCAACCGCGGGTCCGGGTGTGCGAGCCGCAATCCCTTCTCGTCGGTGATCACGACGAACAGTGCCCCGGTCGCGGCCCGTACGGATTCGGCGGCCGCCTGCAGTTCCCCGTCCGCCAGTTCCGGATTGCCGGGCCCGACCACCCCGTCGTCTTCCGCCGCGAGCCGGGCCACCTCACTGCGCACGGTCTCGTCAGCAGCGACGGCCCTCGCGATGGCCAGCGCACGCTGCCCGTGTTCGTCGGTAACCCTGGTCTCCGTGGTCGTGGCGAACACTGCGAAGCCGATACCGAGCGTGACCGCCACGACCGCGGACTGCAGCAGCAACACCTGCGTGCGGAGTTTCACGGCGTCCCCGCATCGGTCGACATCTCAGCTCTTCCACACACATGCCCAGTGTGGACCGCGACCGCACTCAGCCGAACGGAATCTGCCCGATGAGCACCGCGGTCACGAGCATCGCGAGCGACACCAGCACCGCCCGCCACAACACCTTCTTGTGGTGGTCGGCGAGCTGCACACCGGCGAGGGTGACGAGGAGCAGGATCGCGGGAACCAGCGGGCTCTGCATGTGGACGGGTTGGCCGGTGATCGATGCGCGCGCCATCTCGACAGGCTCGATCCCGTACTGTGCCGCGGTCTCGGCGAGAACGGGCAGCACCCCGAAGTAGAACGCGTCGTTGGTCATGAAGAAGGTCATCGGAATGCTCAACACACCGGTGATCACGGCGAGGAACGGCCCGAGCGAATCGGGGATCACTCCTGTCAGCCACAGCGCCATCGCCTCGACCATTCCGGTGCCCTGGAACACGCCGGTCAGGACGGCGGCGGCGAACACCATGGCGACCACCGACACGATGCTCGACGAGTGACGCACAATTGCTGCGGACTGATCGGCGATCCGGGGGAAATTCACGGCCAGCGCAATGCCTGCGGCGATCATGAACAGAACCGGGATAGGCAGGATGTCCAGTCCGAGGACCACCAGCAATGCGATAGTCAAGGCCGCGTTGAACCACAACAACCGTGGACGAAGGGTGGGACGGTCCGGGTCGAGCCCGCCCACGAATCCGTCTGTGCCACCGGACTCGTCGTTGTCATCACCCGTTCCGGTAGAGCCGCCCGTACCACCCGAGCCGACACGGGCCGGAATCCGCTCGGAGGTGAGGACGAGGGTGCCGATCCTTCGCCGCTCCATGATTCCGAGATGGAATGCGAAGCCCAGCACGACGACCAGACCCACCACGAGCGACGGGATCATGGGCACGAACACATCCGACGGCGATAGACCCAACGCGCTCGCGGCACGGACCGTCGGGCCTCCCCACGGGATGATGTTCATCGTCGCGTTCGCCAGTCCTGCAACCACAGTGAGCACAACGGGGCTCACCTTCAGTTTCATGTACAGGGGAAGCATCGCAGACGTGGTGATGATGAACGTCGTCGAACCGTCACCGTCGAGCGAAACCACCATCGCGAGCACCGCGGTACCCACGACAAGTCGCGCTGGATCGTTGCGCACCAGCCTCAGGATGAGGCGAACGAGCGGATCGAACAGGCCGACGTCGATCATGATCCCGAAGAAGATGATCGCGAAGAACAACAACGCCGCGGTCGGAGCGAGGGATTCGACACCGCCGACGATCATGTCGCCGATGTCGGTACCGGCGCCGGCGATGAGCCCGAACGCCACGGGGACGAGGATCAGGCCCACTACGGGAGTCGCCCGCTTCGACAGAACGAGATACATGAAGACGGCGACCATGAGGAAGCCGAGACCTACCAGCATCGAGCGCACTCACTTTCTCGAGTCCGGATGCGGTCGGCACATGCCACCTGCGCCCCGTTTGTACGGCCGGGCGAGATGCTGGAAGTGGTAACCGTGAATCCATCCGGTTGTGACATCAACTACAACGAGTGTGGGGTGCGTCACCGGGGCCGGTCACGCTTGAGTGCGATAGTCCCGTTGTGTGCATTGTGCTCGAGTATGTGGCCGAGCTCGTCCCATAAGCTGTGGGTGTGCGCCGATTCGAGTTCCCCGTCGACCTGCCCCATGCCAAGAGCGTGAACCAGACGCTTGCCGAGGTCCGCAGCCTGCGGCGCTCCGGTGTGATCGTCGCGGTGTTGTGTGCCGCTGCCGCGGCGTGGCTGATCTACCTCGGCAAGCCGTGGTCGTACGTGGTGGGCGCAGTGCTGGTCGTCGCAACACTCACATCACTGTGGGTGGCGCTCTGGGCACCGCGCAAGATCGGCACCATCGAGGAGCTCTACCACGACAGCCCGCTGGTCCCGGCGGTCGTCGCAGCCACACGTGCCCGCGGCATGACGCTGCTCGCCCTCATCGATATCGCGAAGCCGGAGGCAGACGCTCGCCACTACGCGCTGGTTACCCGCGACGTCCTGGCGATCCCCGGGCACCGCGCACGCGTCGGCGAACAGGTGCCGTCGGTAGCCGTGCTGTCCGACCGCACGACGAAGAACAAGACGGATGCCTGGCAGATGGCCAGCCCCATGCCGCTCGCATGGGGCACCCGCGACACGAAGGTTCTGGCCGAAGCCGCGGGCTCGATCGACAATGCCGAATGGAAGCTGCTCGCGAACAAGCTGAAGCTCGTGGACGAGGTCAACGCCACCGACGAGCGACGCATGGTGCTCGAAAGTAAGGATCTTCCACCGGAGCTGCGTTGACATGGAACCGCGGGCTGACATGGAACCTCGGGCTGACATGGAACCTCGGACGCTCACCGACGGCAGGGTGACCCTGTCGCCGCCCCGGCCCGCAGACATCGACACCATCACCGAGGCCTGTCGGGACGCGGCGATCACGGAATGGACGACCGTGCCTGCTCCATACGAACGGGCCGACGCCGTTCGATTCGTCGGCGATATCGTTCCAGCGAAATGGGAACGCGGCTTTCCGGATTGGGCTATCCGCACGAGCGACCACGGGCCCCTGCGCGGCATGGTCGGTTTCGTTGCGCGTGGAGACGCAGAACCCGAGATCGGATACTGGGTGGCGCCCGACGCGCGGCAGCAGGGCCTGGCGACCGCTGCGGTGCGGCTCGCGTGCGACTTCGCATTCAGCTCTGAAGGTATGGGCGTATGGCGGATCGCATGGCGCGCGTTCGTCGGCAACGTGTCGTCGGCGTCGGTTGCCCGGCATGCCGGATTCCGGTTCGAAGGTGTCGCGCGACACGGACTGTTGCAGCGCGGCACCCCGCGCGACGTGTGGGTCGCCGGACTGCTGCCCGACGACCCCCGCACGCCCGGCGACACCTGGCCGATCTGAGTACCCGTCACGCGAGGTGCGGAAGCACTTCCTTCTCGAGCATCTCCAGTCCGGACGTGTCGTACGCGGCTTCGGGTACGTAGAAGATCGCGTACTCGAGGCCCTGCTTCTTCAACGCCGTGAGGTTCTCCACGATCTGCTCAGGGGTTCCCACGGCGGGCATTCCACGGAACGCGTCGAGCGCGCCGTCGGCCTTCTCAGCACCGACGATCGGTTCGAGACGGCTACGAAGTTGCTCGAGCCGGTCCTGGACTTCCTTCTCCGTCCGACCGATCGCGACGTTGTAGTTCGCCGAACGCACGATCGCGTCGAAGTCGGTGCCGACCTCCGTGCAGTGGTTGCGCAGGATCTCCGACTTGTGGGCGAACCCCTCTGGGGTGCCGTCGAAGTTGGTGTACTGCGCGTATTTCGCGGCGATCTTCAAGGTGACCTTCTCGCCGCCACCCGCGATCCACAGCGGGATACCGTCGTCCTGCAACGGAAGCGGACGGCAGATCGCTCCGTCGACCTGGTAGTACTTGCCGTCGAGAGTCGCGACGCCGTCGGTCCACGCCTGCTTGAAGATCTGCACGCCTTCGTCGAGGCGCCCCAACCGCTCCCCCGCCGAAGGAAAACCGTAACCGTATGCGCGCCACTCGTTCTCGTACCAGCCGCCGCCGATACCCATCTCGATGCGGCCGCCGGAAATGATGTCGGCAGTGGCCGCTACCTTCGCCAGATAGGCGGGGTTTCGGTAGGCCATCGCCGTGCACATCTGCCCGATCCGTACGCGGTCCGTCACCGCCGCAAACGCCGACACCAGCGACCATGCCTCGTGGGTCGCTTCCTCCGACGGTGCGGGCACCGTGTGGAAGTGGTCGTACACCCAGATCGACTCCCACGGGCCTTCGTCGGCGCGCTGCGCGAGATCACGCATGACCCGCCACTGGTCGACGGGGTCGATACCGACGAGGTCGAGTCGCCAGCCCTGGGGAACGAAGTAGCCGAAGCGCATACGAGTCCTTTCTGACGGTGATCGGTCCGCCGGGCGAAATCGAGAACCCGGCACTGCACCATCGAGTATCGCGGACTCCACAGCAGCATGCAGTCGACAGGACCGCGAGATCGTATTCTGAATTATGCCGCCGAGCCCTTTCGTCCCGCCTCCGTACCGCAACGGAGTCGGTGACACGGCGCTCGTCGCCGGAATCATCGCCGCAGCATCCGCTTTCCTGCCGATCGTCGGCGACCTGATCACGATCCCTGCCGGACTGATCGCGGTGGTGTGCGGCTGGATCGGGCTGGTGCGCGTGGAGAACGGTGTAGCCGACAACCACCGGAATGCCATGATCGGGGCCGTACTCGGCATTGCAGGATTGTTCGTCGTGTTCCTGGTCTTCGTCGCGACCCACAGCCCGGGCCAATAGAGCAGGCCGTGCGACCAGAGCAGACCAGGGCACCGCACGCAGCATAACCACACTTATGTACCATTGTCTGTGCTGCTCAGAAAGCTGACATTGCAGCCCGAGTCGGTCCGGTACGGCGCGCTACTACCCGAGTACGGACGGTCGAAGCGCGTCATCTGTGAGGAACTAATGTCACACGAATTGCACCACTTCACCATGGGCTTGTGGGTGCTGGGATTGGCGTATGCGGTATCCGTCGTGGGTGCCTACACCGGTTTGTCGTGTGCCCATCAGGCCGCCAGGCATCCACCCGGGAGCACCCGCAGAGGATGGCTGCTGATGGCCTCGGTCGCCATCGGCGGCGTGGGGATCTGGTTGATGCATTTCATGGGAATGATGGGCTTCGACGTGCCCGCCACACTGGTCCGGTACGACCTCGAACTGACGGTGTTCTCGGCGGTGGTGGCCGTGGCCGCGACCCTGTTCGGACTCTGGCTCGTCACGCTACGAACATTCGCCGGCCGGCGGTTGCCCCGTGCACTCACCCTGTCCGTCGGCGGGCTGCTGATGGGCCTGGCAGTGAGTCTGATGCACTACAGCGGCATGGCCGCGATCCGCATCCAAGGCACCCTCACACACACGCCGATGTTCGTCGTGGCCTCGGTGATCATCGGGATCGTCGCCGCCACCGCCGCGCTGTGGCTGGCAGGAGTCGCCGAACGACACCTCACGCGTATCGCGGGAGCCTTGATCATGGGGTGCGCCGTAGTCGCATTGCACTACACGGGCATGGCCGGGACGCAGGCCACAGTCGATCCGACCGCACAGGCACCGGAGGGGCTGACCGTCCTGTCGCTGCTGCTGCCTGCATATGCCCTCGGCATGATCGTGCTGGCCGTGCCGATCGTCGCGCTGCTGCTCGCGCCGCAGCCCACAGAAGCTCATTACGACACGAAGATCGCGCAGTTGACCGCGCTCGGTGCGGTCGAGGCCGTCGACTCACCTCAGCAGGGCACGCCCGCGTAAAGAAGTCGTCAGGACATCGCACGGAAGCGTCAGGATTTCGCATGGATCCGGCCGGGTCGGCTCCGGCGGCGCGATGGTGTGGTGCGGCGCCGACCGGCGCCGCACCATGTCGACGACAGGAAACGAGATGGCCGACGTCGCATATGTGACGCTGATGACCGCCGGAATCGTGATGTGCGCGCTCACGTTGCGCGCCCTCCACGGCAGTGCCCCTCACAGCAACTCCTCCCAGAGCACGGGAGAACGCTGATGACGTGGGCGGGAGTGACGACCACCGCGCTGATCGTGATCGCAGCGGCGATGGTGGTGTACCTCCTGGTCGCGTTGCTCGATCCGGAGAGGTTCTGACGCCGCGATGACTCCTGCTCTTGCTGCGGGGCTGCAGATCGCGCTGTTCGTCGCAGTGCTCGCAGTGTTGTATGTCCCCCTCGGCGACTACATGGCGAAGGTGTACACCACCGACACCGACCTGCGGACGAAGGACCTGCGGATCGAGTCGATTCTCTATCGGGCGTGCCGGATCGACTCCCGCGCGGAACAGACCTGGTACGGGTATGCCACGAGCGTGCTGGGCTTTTCACTCGCGAGCGCGCTCTTCCTCTACGGTCTGCAACGCGTCCAGGGTGTGCTGCCGCTCAACAACGATCTCGAAGGCGTCAGTCCCGCCGTCGCGTTCAACACCGCGATCTCGTTCGTCACCAACACCAACTGGCAGTCGTACGTACCCGAGACCACCATGAGTCCGCTGACGCAGTCGGCCGGACTCGCGGTGCAGAACTTCATGTCCGCCGCGGTGGGCATGGGTGTCGCCGTCGCGTTGATCCGCGGGCTCGTGCGCGTCGGCCGGGGCGGAGAGATCGGCAATTTCTGGGTCGATCTCACCCGCGGTACGCTGCGCATCCTGCTTCCCCTCTCGTTCGTCATCGCGCTGATCCTGCTGAGTCAAGGCGTGATCCAGTCCTACCGGAGCGGTTTTGCCGCAACGGGACTCGACGGGCATGCGCTGACCACCGCGCTGGCTCCGGTCGCATCGCAAGAGGCGATCAAGGAACTGGGAACCAACGGTGGCGGCGTGCTCGCCGCGAACTCGGCGCACCCGTTCGAGAACCCGACACCGGTGAGCAACATCGTGGAGATCATTGCGCTCCTGCTCATTCCGGTCGCGCTCACCCGCACGTTCGGCACCATGATCGGTAACCGCAGGCAGGGTCTCACTGTGCTGGCCGTGATGGCGACCCTCTACACCGCGGTGCTCGCGGTGACTCTCGCGGCCGAATCCCGCACGCACGGTGTCGCCGCCGACACAGCGGGAGCGATGCTGGAAGGCAAAGAAGTCCGATTCGGCATTCCAGGATCGACGCTCTTCGCGGTGTCCACCACCGGCACAAGCACCGGTGCGGTGAACTCCGCCCACGACAGTATGTCGCCGCTCGGCGGCGGCGCCGTCCTGCTCAACATGTTGTTCGGCGAAATCGCGCCGGGCGGTGTCGGAACCGGGTTGTACGGAATTCTCGTCGTCGCGATGGTCGCAGTGTTCGTCGGCGGCCTGCTCGTCGGCCGCACCCCCGAGTTCCTCGGTAAGAAACTGCGCACCCGCGAGATCACCCTCGCCGCGCTGAGCATCCTGGTGATGCCTGCGCTCGTGCTGGCCGGCACCGCGATCGCCGTCGTCCTGTCGGCAACGGCAGGTGCCCTCGGCAACTCGGGAGACCCCGGAACACCGGGAGCGATCCACGGATTCACCGAAGTGCTCTACGCATACGCATCTGCGGCGAACAACAACGGCAGCGCCTTCGGCGGTCTCACCGTCACGAACGACTGGTTCCAAGCGAGCCTTGGGATGTGCATGTTGTTCGGACGCTTCCTGCCGATCGTGTTCGTCCTCGCGCTCGCCGGATCTCTGTCGTCTGCGCAGCGTGTGCCCACCGGCGCCGGAACCTTGCCCACCTCGGGCGTCGCATTCGCCGGACTACTGACCGGAACAGCTGTACTGGTGGCCGCACTGACCTTCTTCCCTGCCCTTGCGCTGGGCCCGATCGCGGAGGCATTGCATTGACCGCGTCCACTACTCCCCGCACCTCCGACCGGCACCCTGCGGTGCCTCACACTGCCGGGTCGCACCCCGACCGCATCACTGCGGGTGTGTTCGACCCCCGTCAACTCGCCGCCGCCGTCCCCGGTGCATTCCGCAAGCTCGACCCACGACACGTCGCACGCAATCCCGTGATGTTCGTCGTGCTGGTGGGATCGGCGATCGCAACGGTCGCGGCCGTCATCGACCCGAGCATGTTCGCGTGGGCGATCGCCGTCTGGCTGTGGTTCACCCTGTTGTTCGCCAACCTCGCCGAATCCGTCGCCGAAGGGCGTGGCAAGGCACAGGCCGAGTCTCTACGGAAGACCAAGCAGGACACCATAGCCCGAAGGCTCACTGCCTCGGGTGACGAGAAGCCGATCAACGGTACCGAGCTGCGGGTCGGTGACCTCGTGGTGGTCGAAGCCGGCGAACTCATCCCCGGAGACGGCGATGTGGTCGAAGGCATCGCGACGGTCGACGAATCCGCGATCACCGGCGAATCCTCCCCCGTGATACGCGAATCCGGCGGCGACCGCTGCGCTGTCACCGCAGGCACCACCGTGCTGTCCGATCGCATCGTCGTCCGGGTCACCGCCGAGCCCGGGCACACGTTCGTCGACCGCATGATCGCGCTCGTCGAAGGCGCGGTCCGGCAGAAGACGCCCAACGAGATCGCGCTGAACATCCTTCTCGCGGCCTTGACGATCGTGCTACTCCTCGCGGTGGTCGCGGTCGGGCCGATGAGCGCGTACGCCGGTGCACAACAGGGGCCGATCGAGCTGATCGCGCTGCTGGTGTGCTTGATCCCCACCACGATCGGCGCGTTGCTGTCGGCGATCGGCATTGCCGGGATGGACCGGCTCGTGCAGCGCAACGTCCTGGCCAAGTCGGGGCGCGCGGTCGAAGCGGCAGGCGACATCGACACGCTGCTGCTCGACAAGACCGGCACCATCACCTACGGCAATCGGCGCGCCACCGCGCTACACCCCGCACCCGGTGTCACCGAGCACGATCTGGCAGCCGCAGCGAGGTCGTCCAGCCTGTCGGACGGCACCCCGGAAGGGCGCAGCATCGTCGAACTGTGCGCCGAGCACTACCGGCTCGATCCCCACAGTCCCACCGCCGAGGACGCTGCCGATTTCGTGCCGTTCACGGCACAGACCCGGATGAGTGGCGTCGACATCTCTTCCAGCGGAACTGTCGTCCACATCCGCAAGGGTGCCGCCGACACCGTCGCACGTTGGGTGCGCGAACAGCACGGCACGATCCCCGGCGAAGTGACCGCGACCGTCGACGACATCGCAGGCCGCGGCGGCACACCGCTCGTGGTCGCACGCACGGACACGCGCGGAGCTGTGGTCGTCGGTGTCGTCGAGCTCTCGGATGTCGTCAAGCCCGGTATGGCCCAAAGATTCGCGCAGCTGCGTGCGATGGGCATCCGTACCGTGATGATCACCGGCGACAACCCGCTGACCGCCGCAGCGATCGCGGCAGAAGCCGGCGTGGACGACTATCTCGCCGAGGCGACACCCGAGGACAAGCTCGCACTGATCCGTTCGGAACAACAGGGCGGTCGCCTCGTTGCGATGACCGGCGACGGCACCAACGACGCTCCCGCGCTCGCGCAGGCGGACGTCGGTGTCGCGATGAACACCGGGACCTCCGCCGCGAAGGAGGCGGGCAACATGGTCGATCTCGATTCCGACCCGACCAAACTCATCGAGGTCGTCGAGATCGGCAAGCAACTGCTCATCACGCGCGGCGCACTCACCACGTTCTCGCTCGCCAACGACCTGGCGAAATACTTTGCGATCCTGCCTGCACTGTTCAGCGGGATCTACCCGCAACTGTCGTCGCTGAACATCATGGGCCTGGCGACCCCGCAGTCCGCGATCCTGTCGGCGGTCATCTTCAATGCGCTCGTGATCGTCGCGTTGATTCCGTTGGCGCTGCGGGGTGTCCGGTACCGCCCGTCGAGCGCGTCGTCGCTGCTGGGCCGCAACCTGCTCCTCTACGGCGTCGGTGGTGTCGCGGCACCGTTCGTCGGGATCTGGCTCATCGACCTCGTGGTCCGACTCGCACCGGGAATGGGATAAAGCATGCACACCACGAACTTTCTACGGCAGCTGCGCGTGGGCGCGGTCGTGTTGCTGATGCTCACTGCCGTCGTCGGGGGCGCGTATCCGGCAGCGGTGTGGGCGGTGAGCCGCCTCGGGACCGCGAGCGCCGAGGGAGCACCGTTGACCGACGCGGACGGGTGCGTGGTCGGCAGCGCGCTGATCGGTGTGGATCCGCAGGTCGCGCCCGGCGATCCCGACCCGTTCTTCCACCTGAGGGTCGTGGGGTCGATCACGGACGAGGATCCCTTCGCACCTGGCGATCCTGCGGCCGCGCTGCCATCGAACCAAGGTCCGAGCAGCGCTATTCTGGCAACGTTCATCGAGGAGCGGCGCGCCGCGATCGCTGCTCGTGAAAGTGTGTCTGCTGAGGAGGTGCCGGTCGATGCGGTCACCGGGTCCGGGTCCGGCGTGGACCCCCATATTTCCCCCGAGTACGCCGCACTGCAGACCCAGCGGGTGGCACGGGTGACCGGCCTGAGCGTCGACCGCGTCCGCGAACTCGTCGCCGAACACACCGACGGCAGGCAGTTCGGGTTCCTCGGCGTGGAACGGGTGAACGTGCCGGAGCTGAATGTGGCACTCGGTCTGACGGTGCCCGAGTGCACCACCGGCTCATGAGAGTGCGATGAGCGACACCACCGCCCCGCCGACCCGGCGCGGACGCCTGAGAATCTATCTCGGCGCCGCGCCGGGTGCCGGCAAGACGTACGCGATGCTGGGGGAAGCGCATCGGCGGGTCGCGCGCGGCGGCGACGTCGTCGTTGCGATCGTCGACACCCACGGTCGAATCCGCACCGAGGAGCAGCTCACCGACCTCGAAGTCGTTCCGTCACAACGCAGGACGTACCGAGGAACCGAGTTCGACGAGCTCGACCTCGATGCGGTGCTCGCGCGAAAACCTGCGGTCGCCTTGGTGGACGAGCTCGCACACACGAACGTGCCGGGCGGCAGGAACGAGAAGCGCTGGCAGGACGTCGAGGAGTTGCTCGACGCGGGCATCGACGTGCTGTCAACCGTCAACATCCAGCATCTCGAATCACTCAACGATGTCGTCGAGCAGATCACTGGGATCGCGCAACGCGAAACGGTCCCGGACGCGGTGGTGCGCCGCGCCGAGCAGGTCGAGCTCGTCGACATCACCCCGCAGGCACTGCAACGGCGGCTCGCGCACGGCAACGTCTACGCGCAGGACAAGGTCGACGCCGCGCTGCGCAACTATTTCCGAGAGGGCAACCTCACTGCGCTGCGGGAGATCGCACTGCTGTGGCTCGCCGACCAGGTCGACGTGGCACTCGCGAAGTACCGCGGCGAGCACGCCATCACCGACACGTGGGAAGCACGCGAACGTGTGGTCGTCGCCGTCACCGGCGGCCCCGAGTCCGACACTCTGATTCGTCGCGCAAGCCGGATCGCTGCGAAGGCGAGCGCCGAACTGCTGGTCGTGCACATCGTTCGCGGCGATGGCCTCACCCGGGTCTCGGACCGTCAGATGGGCAGGGTTCGGCAGCTCGCCGCAAGCCTGGGTGCGGGAGTGCACAGCGTCGTCGGCGACGACGTGCCGTCGACATTGCTTGCGTTCGCGCGGGAGGTGAACGCCACGCAACTCGTGATCGGCACGTCGCGACGCTCCCGCTGGGCCCGCATCGTCGACGAGGGCATCGGGGCAGCCGTCATCCGTGACTCCGGCCGGATCGACGTGCACATGGTCACCCACGAACACACCGCGCACGCGCCGAGAGTCGCGTTCCTCGGTCGCCACGAACGGCGAGTACAGGCCTGGATCGCCGCGTTCGCGATCCCCGTCGTGGCCACCGCGCTGATGATGCTGATCGACCGCACCATCGGGGTCGCGGGCCAGGAAGCCCTGTTCTTCGTCGTCGTGCTGACCGTCGCACTGTTCGGCGGTATCGGACCTGCCATCGTCGCTGCTCTGCTGTCCGGTCTGCTGTTGAACTTCTTCTTCACCGAACCGCTGCACAGTCTCACGATCGCGGCACCGGAAAACTTCGTCACCACCGTCGTACTGCTCGTCGTCTCGGTGGCCGTGGCCGCGCTCGTCGATGCGGCCGCCGCGCGAGCGCGGGAGGCCCGCTTCGTATCCCAGGAAGCCGAACTGCTCGCGCTCTTCGCGGGTGCTGTCCTCCGTGGCGCCGACGTGCATGCGCTGCTCGTCAAGGTACGAGAGACATACGGCCAGAAGGGTGTGACCGTCCTGCGCGTCGAGGACGGCGTACACCACGTCGTCGACAGCACCGGAGACTCCGCGCCGATCTCACCCGATACGGCCGACACGGTGTGCGAGGTCGACGAGGGTCGGTACGCACTGTTGCTGTCGGGAGGACGTCTGCGTCCACGCGACCGGCGGATCCTGACCGCGGTCACCGGGCAGATCGCCGGGCTCGTCCAGCAGCGCGAACTCGCCGCCGAAGCCTCCCGCGCGTCGGCGCTCACCGAGACCGACCGGCTACGACGACTGTTGCTCTCCGCCGTCAGCCACGACCTGCGCACCCCGCTCGCCGCGGTCAAGGCTGCTGTATCGAGCTTGCGCAGCACCGACATCGAGTTCTCCGAAGAAGACACCGCCGAATTGCTCGCAACCGTCGAAGAATCCACCGATCAGCTCACCCGGCTGGTGACCAATCTCCTCGACTCGTCGCGCCTTGCTTCCGGGGTCGTCTCACCCGCGCTCGATGTGGTCTACCTGGACGAAGTGGTCCATCGCGCGGTGCTCACCCTCGCCGGCGGCGGCACCGACATCGCCCGCGCGCTCCGCGAACGCATCGCCATCGAGGTCGACGACACGACCGTCTGCGCCGACGAGGCACTGCTCGAGCGGGTTCTCGCGAACCTGATCGACAACGCGGTGCGGTATGCACCCGACGGCCCGGTGCGTGTCGGCGCCACCGTCGCCGAAGGCCGCACCATCATCACCGTCGCCGACCGCGGCCCCGGCTTTCGGCGCGCCGACCACAGCGACGCGTTCGCCGTCTTCCCGCGATCCGGGGATCGCCGGTCGACCGGCGGCGCGGGCCTCGGGCTCACCGTCGCCCGAGGATTCGTCGACGCCATGGGCGGCATCCTCACCATCACCGACACCCCCGGCGGAGGCACCACCGTGGTGATCGACCTCCCCACTTCACCGGGCAGGATGGATTCGTGACTCGCATCCTGGTGGTCGACGACGAACCACAGATCCTGCGTGCCCTGCGGATCAACCTCAAGGCCCGTGGCTACGACGTTGTCACCGCCTCCGATGGCGCCACAGCCCTGCGTGCCGCGGCACAGCACCGTCCCGACGTGATCGTCCTCGATCTCGGTCTGCCCGACATCGACGGGATCGAGGTCCTGGCAGGACTCCGCGGCTGGTGCACCGCGCCGGTGATCGTGCTGTCCGCCCGCACCGATGCGGCCGACAAGGTCGCGGCCCTCGACACCGGAGCCGACGACTACGTCACCAAGCCGTTCGGGATGGAAGAGTTCATGGCCCGGATCCGCGCGGCCGTCCGACGCGCAACCGCCTCCCCCGGGCTACCGGATCCCGTGGTGGTCGCCGCAGCCTTCACCGTCGACCTCGAAGCCAAGAGGGTCACGCGCGACGGAGTCGACGTGCACCTGACACCCACGGAATGGGGAATGCTCGAGATGCTCGTCCGCAACCGCGGCAAGCTCGTCGGGCAACGCGAACTACTCACCGAACTGTGGGGACCTACGTACGTCACGCAGACGCATTATCTGCGCGTCTATCTCACCCAATTGCGCCACAAACTCGAACCGGACCCCGCGCACCCGCGGCACTTGATCACGGAACCGGGCCGGGGTTACCGGTTCGAACCGTGACAACTCCCGGATGGTCGGCGTCACGCAGTCGCAACAGCCGACCGCGATGCGGGCGCGTAGCTGCTCACCGGGCGGTCCAGCCCGTAATGTCCACGCAGCGTCGTCGCGGTGTAGTCGGTCCGGAACAGGCCACGCTCCTGCAGGATCGGCACGACCAGCGCCGTGAAATCCTCCAGGCCGCCTGGCAGATACGGCGGCATGACGTTGAACCCGTCGGCTGCATCACTGACGAACCAGAGCTGGATCTCGTCGGCGATCTGCGCGGGTGTACCGGCGAACGTGCGGTGCCCGCGCCCGCCGCCGAGCTTGGCGATCAGCTGCCGCACGGTGAGCTCCTCCTTCTCGGCGAGGTCCTTCACCAGCTGGTAGCGGCTCTTGTTGCCCTGGATCTCGTCGATGGGAGGCAGCGGCGGCAGCGGCGCGTCGAGTGAATGCTCGGTGAGTTCGACGCCGACCATCCGAGAGAGCTGGCGCAACGAGTAGGCGGGCGAGATGAGATCGGTGAACTCCTGTTCGAGGGCTTTCGCCTCGTCTTCCGTCGCGGCGATGAACGGGACGATCCCCGGCAGGATCTTCAGCGACTGCGGGTCGCGGCCCGCCTTGATGACACGGGCTTTCAAGTCTCGGTAGAACTCCTGTCCCTCGGTCAGCGTGCGTTGTGCGGTGAACACAGCTTCTGCATATTCCGCGGCGAAGTCCTTGCCGCTCTCCGACGAGCCGGCTTGCACCAGGACGGGACGGCCCTGCACCGAACGCGGTGAGTTGAGCGGACCTCGGACCCGGAAGCGTTCACCCTGGTGCTCGACTGCATGGACCTTGGAAGGATCAGCGAATCGACCTGTTGCGGAATCCAGTTCGATCGCATCGTCCTCCCAGCTGTCCCACAGTGCAACAGCGACATCGACGAACTCGGCTGCGCGGTCGTAACGGCCGGCGTGGTCGGGGGTCTCGTCGTAGCCGAAGTTGCGAGCCTCGTCCTCACCACCCGAGGTGACGATGTTCCATCCTGCGCGGCCACCACTGATGTGATCGAGGGACGCAAACTTCCGAGCCAGGTTGTAGGGCTCGTTGTACCCGGTGGAGGCGGTGGCGATGAGACCGACGTGCTCGGTCACCACGGCCATTGCAGTGAGGAGCGTGATGGGCTCGAAGATGGCCTGCGTGTTGTGTTCGACGCGTGGTCCAACGGCGAGTCCGTCGGCGAAGAACACCGAGTCGAGTTTTCCACGTTCGGCGATCTGCGCGAGTTCCTGGAAATGCTTCACATCGAGGACCCGGTGGGCTTCGGTGCGGGGGTGACGCCACGCTGCTTCGTGATGGCCGACGCCCATCAGGAATGCGTTGAGGTTGAGTTGTTTCGGAGAATGAGACATGACTACCTGCCCGGGGACGTTTCCGAATGGATGAAAGGCACGATCACTGCGAGACGCGCCAGCGTGAGAGCCTGCGTTCGACGGTCACGAGGATGCCGTTGAAGACGAGACCGACGATCGAGATCGCAATGATGCCCGCGTACATGTTCGGGATCTGGAAGTTGAGCTGCGACGCGGTGATCAGATATCCGAGACCGGCTTTGGCGCCGACCATTTCAGCGGCGATGAGCACCAGGATCGAGGATGCCGCGGCCATCCGGATTCCCGTGAAGATCGTCGGCACCGCGGCCGGCAGGATCACCTTCTGGAACAGCCGGTACGACGGAAGACCCAGTGACCTGGCCGATTTGACCAGCAGCGGATCCACCGTGCGCACACCCGAGATGGTGTTGAGCAGGATCGGGAAGGTGCTCGCGTAGACCACGAGGGCGATCTTCGAGGTCTCGCCGATGCCGAGGATCAGGATGAACACCGGAAGCAACGCGAGCGCGGCCGTATTGCGGAAGATCTCGAGGATCGGGTTGAGGGTTTCGGCGACCGGCTTGTACCAGCCGATCGCCACACCGAGCGGCACAGCGAACACGAGCGCGATCGCGAATCCGGTGAGTGCGCGAGTCAGGCTCGCACCCAGATGCTGTGCGAGTTGGCCTCCCACGACCAATTCCCAGAACGCTTCCAGGACAGTGGTGAGCGGAGGCAGGAACACGTCGTCGACAAGACCCACCCGTGGCGCGATCTCCCAGAGGGCGAAGAACGCGACGATGGCGACGGCCGGCTTGAAGATCTTCCACGCCACTGCACGTCCGCGGTCCGCCGCGGTCGACGTGGAGGCAACGGCCGGCGTGTCCGCCTTCCGTTCGATGGCGGACGCAGGCTCTTCGATGGGCCGGATCAGTGTGGAACTAGTGCTGGACATGATTCACCTCGGTATGTAGTTCGCTCCAGATGTCGTGGCGATGACGACGGAATGCGTCGCCGGACCTGACATCGTCGACGGTGCGATCGATCTCGATGTCGACGACGGTCTTGATTCGTCCCGGACGGGCGGTCAGGACTGCGACACGCTGCCCGAGATAGACGGCTTCGTCGATACCGTGGGTGATGAACAGGATCGTCTTGCCTGTTTCCCTCCAGATCCGCAGGAGTTCGTCCTGCAAGGATTCGCGGGTCTGCGCATCGAGCGCCGCGAAGGGTTCGTCCATCAACAGCACCTCGGGGTCGAACGCGAGGCTGCGCGCGATGGCCACACGTTGCTTCATGCCACCCGAGAGTTCATGCGGGTAGCGGTCGCCGAATCCGTGCAAGCCGACGAGTTCGAGGTAGTGCTCGGCGAGTTCATGCCGAGTCTTCTTCGGCAGCCCCTTCGCTTCGAGCCCGAATTCGATGTTCGAGCGGGCCGTGCGCCACGGGAGGAGCGCGTACTGCTGGAAGACGATGCCCCGGTCGAGTCCCGGACCCGATATCTCGCGGCCGTCCAGAAGGATTCGACCGGAGGTCGGTTCGCTCAGCCCGCCGAGAAGGTCGAGCAGCGTGGACTTACCGCACCCGCTGGGACCGACGAGGACGAGGAACTCGCCCTCCGCGAGATCGATGCTGACGTCGTCGAGTGCGGTCAATCGGCCGTTGCTGTCGCGAACGTCGAACTGCTTGGTCACGTTCTCCAGTCGGAGCTTCGGGGTCGTCTTCGGGGTCGTCTTCAGGATTGTCACTGCACTGCCTCCTCGACGGGTTCACCGTTCGGGCCGCTGTTCGGGTCGTAGGTTCCGTTGGCGTAGGGGTTGAATTCGTTGGTGTAGACCTCGGAGGTCGTGAACGTGCCCTCGTCGAGTTCACCGTTGCGGGTCAGCCAATCCAGCCACGTCTGGATTTCCTTCTCGGCGATCACGCCGCCCGGACCGGCAACTCCGGTGCTCTTCCAATAGCCCACGAGGTCGGTGTTCTCGTTGCGTCCGCGACTGTTGATGATCTCTTCGAACTCGGCGACCACCTCGTCGCGGGGAGTGGTCTGAGCCCAGCGGATGGCACGGGCGGTGCCCTGCACGAAATCCTCGACGGCGTCGCTGTTCTTCGCGATGAAGTCGTCGCGGAACACGTAGGTGCCGTAGCTGAAGGACCCGAAGAGCGATTCGTCGGTGAACAGAGGGCGGATTCCACCGCGCTCGAGAGCGGTCTCGCGGAAGATGCTACCGAGTGTTCCGACGTCGATCTGGCCTTCGCGAAGTGCCTGCTCGGTGTTGACGGGGGGCACCACGGTGAGCTGGACCTGTGCGATCTCCTCGGGAGTCAGCCCCTCCTGTGCGAGCCATTCGCGTGTCAGGAATTCGTGGTGGGCTCCGAGTGTGTTCATGCCGACCTTTTTGTCGATCAGGTCGCGCGCCTCACGGATCGGACTGCCGTCGAGCACGTAGTACCCGGTAAAGCTCGCCTTGTCAGAGCCGTAGGAGGCCAGCACTCCGGTGAGTGGAGCTCCTCCGGCCTGCGCTTTGATGACAGCGCCGTTGAACGCGGAGCCGAATTCGATCTGGTTGGTTGCCGTGTTCTGCAGCGACTGCGGCCCGTTGCCGTTGTCGCCGATCCATTCGAGCTCGACGTCTTCGTAGTAACCGAGGGATTCGGCGAGCTCCGGGAAGCCGACCTGCGCCGGCGAGCCTTCGTACCTCAGGACGGTCTTACCGTCGGCGGTCACGGCGGTATCCGAGCTCGACGAGCAGGCGGCGGTCAGTGAGGTCAGAGTGAGAAGTGCTGCAGCTGCGGAGACGGCGGTTACGAGGCGCCGGCGCAGCGTGTGGTGAGACATCGTGTTCGAGGTGTCCTTGCGTCGGCCCGTATGCACGGGCACCGGTTCGAGGTGGTTGCGGTTCAGCGACAACGGCTTGCGCGACAGCACGGACAGCTACACACGACGAGTTCCCTTCTGTTCGATGACGACCGTGCAAGCATCGCGATCTGTCACCTCACCGACAATGGTTCGACGCACGGCGAGTAAAAGACGCCACAGACGCGACCTTCGGTGCACATCCTTCGTCGCCGAGCACAGACGCGCGCTCGATGGGCAAGAGCGTCGTGCCGACAGCACGCGGCTATCCGGTGCTGTCGCGGATATCAGGGTGCGTCACTCGACGCGATAGCGGCGGCCGAGGTCGTCGAGGCGCGCGCGAAGCCCTTCGAGAATGGGACGCTGCCCTTTGTGGAGCTTGAACTCGGCGTCGGGCAGCGACCACCACTGCGCGTCGTCGACCTCCGGAAACTGCTGCATCTTCCCCGACTTCGGAGGCCATTCGAGGTCGAACATATTGCTGGACAACAACTGCAGGTCTATCTCGGTTTCGCCGGTGTAGACGCTCACGATCTTCCCGGACGGTTGCTTGTAACGTCCCAGCAGAGTCAACGGCACATCGGGAGCGGGAAATCCGCACTCCTCCTCGAATTCGCGTAATGCAACGCCGCGCGGTTCCTCCTCGTCGCCGTACTCGCCCTTCGGAACCGACCACGCGGCCTCGTCCTTACCCTTCCAGTACGGCCCGCCCGGATGCACGAGCCACACCTGAAGAAGACCCGAGTCATCGATGCGATACAGCAGCAGGCCCGCGCTCGTGACGGTCATACGACGGCAACCGGCTGCCGAAGAATGGTTTTCAGCTTCTCCGGTGCGGTCCGCCGAGGGTCGCTCAGATAGATCTCGTGATGTTTGCCGTCGAAGGTGAAGCCTCGCTCTGGAATCACACGGTGATGAAGCCTCTCGAGAACCGGGCCTTCATCGTCGTAGGCGCCGATGTGCAGGATCTGTACGCAGATTCCCTCGGTCCACGTCATGGGATACAGCTTCGGCAACGCCGGCAGATCCTTCTTCGCCGCCGCGACAGACTTCGCCGAGTCGATCATCTCGTCGGTGATCCACGGCGGCTGGTTGATCATCATCGTCCATTTCCATGCCTGCTTATCGCGGGTGACGAAGGTCGACATGTCGTCGGCCCACCACAATCCCTCCAACGGCCCCACAACGGCGTCGCGCTCGAGGCTCTTCTCCGACGCGAACTTCACCGTGTACGACACGCTGTACAGGGCCTCGACCGCCTCCGCATATGCCGAGCTGATGTTCGGGTCTCCACTCCCGTCGACCGCGAGGTACCGGAACTCGGGTACATCCACTTCCGTAAAGTCCTCGGACGGCGGAGAATACAAGTTCTTGTGTACACGTTTGACGTCGTACTTCTCCATACGCCTGTCGCCTCCGGTCCTGTTGCGTCGTAGCATCGAGGATATGCGCGCACCCGCGATGGCGGAATCGTTCGAAGAACACCGTGGCCACTTGTTGTCTGTTGCATACCGGCTCACAGGCAGCGTGGCCGACGCCGAAGACGCGGTGCAGGATGCGTGGCTTCGACTCGACGGTGCAGACGCCGACAGTATCGATGATCTGCGGGCGTGGTTGACCACCGTCGTGGGACGCCTGTGCCTCGACAGGCTGAAATCGGCCGCGGTCCGCCGCGAGAAGTACGTGGGCCAGTGGTTGCCCGAGCCGATCGTCACGCCCCTCGCGGGCGCAACACCGCCCGATCCGCTCGAGCAGGTCGTGCGCAGCGAGGACAACCGTCTGGCGGCACTGATTGTGCTCGATACCCTCACGCCCACACAACGGATCGCGTTCGTGCTGCACGACGGATTCGGTGTCCCGTTCGACGAGGTAGCGCGCATCCTCGACATCGGCGTGCCTGCGGCGCGGCAACTCGCGTCACGTGCTCGACGCGCCGTCGTCGACGCCCCACCACCGCCATCGCCCAGCGAACATGAGCACGCGGTACAGCAGCTCATGGCCGCCATCGCCACGGGCGATATCGACACCGTGATCGCAGCACTCCACCCGGACGCGCGCATGATCGGCGATGCCGGTGGCACCACGCGCACCGCAGTCAACGTCATCGTGGGCCCCGAGAACTTTGCTCGATTCTTCCTCGGGCTCGTACGCCTCTACGGCGCGGAGGCACTCACGTCGCTCGAGCCGGCGCTCATCAACGGCGAGCTGGGGTTCCTCAATCGCGGGTCGGCCGGCGACGACACACACCGAGGGTTTCCCGGACGCGTCATGGGAGTCACTGTGCGTGACGGACGCGTGTGGGCCGCATACGACATGGCGAACCCTGCCAAGCTCGGCGGTGTCCGTCTTCCGCCCGACCAGCAAGGGTGAACCTGGATCAGCGCATCGACTTCACCAGGAACGATTCGAACAACTGTTCTCGAAACCTTGAAGTTCGAATGTGCATTCGATAGAATCCGGACATGGGTGGGGAGCAACGGAAACTCGACAATCGTCAGCTGATGGCCGCCGCGCTCACCGTCTGCGCCGAGATCCACAGGCTGCAGGTACACCGCGTAGACCTGATGATCGAAATGATCGAACGCGACACCGTCAAAGAACACGACTACCGCAGCCCAGCCCACTGGCTCGCCGCCGCCACCCACCTCGAACTCGGTGAATGCCACCGCATCGAAACACTGGCGCGGCTACTGCGACTGGAACCGGAAGTACGCGAAGCGTATTCATCCGGTCTGTTGGATGCGGAGAAGGCACGGCAGATCGCGTACTTCTGCCAGCACTATCCCCGCACCATGAACCCCTGCGACTTCGAGAAAGCCCGCGACATCCTGATCGAGCACGCCTCCGAGCGGGTCGCCACGAAAGCGACCGTCCGGGCCCTGATCCGCCGACTCGAACACCTCTACAACACCGGCGACGGACCACCACCGGGCGAAGACTCCTCACGCAACGAACTGTTCGTCTCCACCACCTGGCACGGCCGAGTCGTCATCACAGGCGAGTTCGACGCCGTCACCGGTGCCCGCCTGCGGCATCTGCTCTCCCCGCTCGCCGCGCCGAGGCCTGAAGTCAACGGTGTCAAAGATGATCGGCCGGCGTCGAAACGCACCGCCGATGCGTTCGATCAACTGTTGCAGTTCGTCGAGGCCGCCGGCCTCGTCCCGGTCGAGGGCGGAGTGAAACCGCACGTGACGGTCACCGCCTCGATCAAAGATCTGACGACGAACACTGCGGTGAAAGAACTGTTCACCCACAGTCCTGAGCACGGGTATGCGACCGAGCCCTGGGCGGGCCCATTGTCGATCGACGCCGCCCGGATGCTCGCCTGTGATTGTCAGGTCACCCGGATCCTGCTCGACGAACACGGCGTGCCGCTGGCACACGGGCGGACGCACCGGACTGCGACGACGGCGCAACGTCGAGCGCTGGCCGTCCGAGATGGCGGATGTGCCTTCCCCGGGTGTTCGACACCTCCGGCGTGGGCGGCTGCGCACCATATTCACCATTGGGTCGACGGCGGTGATACCGACCTCGACAATCTGGTGTTGCTCTGCGGACACCATCACCGGTTGATGCATCACACAGACTGGCACGTGGAAATCACGGAAGAGCGGCGGCCGCAGTTCATTCCACCCGCGAGTGTCGATCTGTTCCGGACACCGATACCGGGAAACCGACCGGACCTGGTCGCCTGACCCACCGAACATCTCCAGCCACCGTCACCAGGGCACCCGTGTGCCGTGGTGACGGTGGCTGCGTCGACACGCGTTACTTCGCGGACCGCGGCGTGATCACCGATTTCGTGCTGTCCTGAGTGTCACCGGCTGCCGGTGCTTCCGCCCATGGCACGCGACACGCGTCGGTGCTGAAGCCCTGGTCGTGTATTCCGAGCGCCGAGTTCATCCGCGCACGCATGTTCTCGAGCGCAATCTGGTACGTCAGTTCCACGACGCCCGCCCGACCGAACCGCTGTTCGAGGTCGGCGACCTGCTCGTCGGTCACATCGTTCGCCACGTCGCCGGTCATCGCGTCGGCGTAGGCGATCGCAGCCCTCTCGTCGTCGCTGTAGAGATCCGAGGTCGCGTACTCGGCGATGTGCTCGAGCCGATCGGTGTCCAGACCGTCGAGCCGCTGCAGCATCGTCCCGAAATCCACGCACCACGAGCAGCCGACAGTCCACGCAGTGCGGTACACCGCGATCTCCCGGACGTTCTTCGGCAGGACCTTCGATGCCCGATCGACGAGCATCTCGTGCAGACCGCTCGCGCGCAACAATCCGGGGTGGTACGCCACCACGGTGAACGGCTCGGGGATCTGGTCGAACATGCGTCCTGCGACCTTGTACATCGCCTTCGTCGACAATCCCGCCTGGTCCGGGGTCAACGGTGGTATCCGTGTCATGGCCTGTCTCCTCCGTCGTTGTTTCGTCCTCCACCTGTTGGACGAGACACCGCACCCGGATGTGACACGGCAGCCGAACATGGCGAATGTGCAGCGACTACGCTGCAGAAATGCCAGATTCGTCGAACTCGCGACAGGCTCGCACCGTCGCTCGCCTGCGACCGTTCGCCTCCACGATCTTCGCCGAGATGACTTCGCTCGCCGTCGAGCACGGTGCGATCAACCTCGGCCAGGGCTTCCCTGACACCGACGGGCCGTCCGAGATGCTCGAGGTCGCCCGCCGAGCGATCGCCGATGGAGTCAACCAATACCCGCCAGGGTCCGGGATGCCCGTGTTGAGGACGGCGATCGCCGCCGACCGGTCGGCGCGCTACGGCCTTCATCACGACCCGGACACCGAGGTCCTGGTCACCGTCGGCGCGACCGAGGCCATCAGTGCGGCGCTGCTCGGTCTCGTCGAACCCGGCGACGAAGTGCTGCTCACCGAGCCCTACTACGACTCCTACGCGGCGTCGGTCGCGATGGCAGGCGCGACCCGACGAACTGTGCCGCTGACTCGCTCGGGCAGCGGGTTCGTCCTCGACGTCGATGCGCTCCGGGGCGCGGTCACAGACCGCACCCGCATGCTCGTCGTCAACACCCCGCACAACCCGACAGGAACGGTGTACGACGACGAGGCGCTGGCCGCGATCGCCGAACTCGCGTGCGAGCGCGATCTGCTGGTTCTGTCCGACGAGGTCTACGAACACCTCGTCTTCGACGGCCGCCACCACACTCCCGTCGCGTCCCTACCCGGAATGGCCGAGCGCACGATCACGGTGTCGAGCGCCGCGAAGACCTTCAACGTCACCGGCTGGAAGATCGGGTGGGCGATCGGCCCCCGCGCCCTGATCGACGGAGTACGCGCAGCCAAGCAGTTCATGACGTTCGTCGGCGGCGCGCCGTTCCAGCCCGCGGTCGCGCACGCGCTCACTCACGAGCAACCATGGGTCGCATCGATGCGTGAGGACCTACAGCGCAAACGGACACTGCTGTCGGGCGCGCTCGTCGAGGCCGGTTTCGACGTGCTCGATTCTGCGGGCACGTATTTCGTCTGCGCAGACATCACACCGCTCGGCTTCCGCGACGGGGTTTCGTTCTGTCGGTCACTACCGGAGAAAGTCGGTGTCGCTGCGGTGCCGGTGAGCGTGTTCGTCGACGACACCCCGGCATGGAATCATCTGGTGCGTTTCGCGTTCTGCAAGCGCGATGATGTTCTCGCCGAAGCGGTCCGGCGACTTCACGGTATCGGGGAGGCATTGTAGGCAATGTCGGCACCGACGATTCCCTCCGATTTCGTCAGCCGAGCAGTGAGTGTGGCGGCGGACGACGGCATCGACCTCACGCCGGCACTCGACGCAGGCAGGATCAGCCGAGCGGTACTCGCCCAGCCCCACGCGCGTCTCACCCCCGAGCAGGTCAGCCTGTTCACCCGCGCAGTCTGGCAGATCACCGACGACGAGTTGTTCGGACTCGGCACCGGTTCGGTACCGCGCGGCTCGTTCCGGGTCATGACGTTGACGTTGATCCACTGTCCGGATCTCGCGCATGCACTCACTCGCATCATCGAGGTCAACCGGGTCCTTCAGGGACTTCCGAAGATGAGTCTGTCCATCGGTGAGACAAGCACCTACCTCGATGTGATCCTTCCCGCCGAGGTGACGGAAAAGACCCGCGTGACAGTTGATTTCCTACTGATGCTCCTGCACCGATTCGCGGCGTGGCTCGTCGGAGGCCGAGTACCGCTCGTGTCGGTGGCACTGCCGTACGCGGAGCCGGATCCGGTCCTCGCCCGCAGCTACGACGCGATCTTCGGTGTCCCCGTCACCTTCCGTGCGGGGCGCGCCGCACTCGAAATCGACAGCGCCGCTCTGCGATCGCCGATCATCCGGTCGGAGGAAGCACTCGAGGAATACTTACGGGACTCCCCGAACCTCATGCTGTCGGAGCGCGACTACGAATCGACGGTCTCCACCCAGGTACGCAGGATCTTCGAGTCGGGCATCAAGGGTCGCACCGCGACCGCCGACGAGATCGCCGACATGCTCGCGGTGAGTCCGCCACATCTGCGGCGACTGCTGCGTCAGGAGGGCACCTCCCTCGGCCGGCTGCGCGAGGAAGTGCTGTGCGACCTTGCGATCGCCGGACTACGACGGGGCGAACCGGTGGACAACCTGTCGGCCCGTCTCGGATTCTCCGAGCCGAGCGCATTCCGACGCGCGTTCAAGCGGTGGACGGGCAACACGCCCCGCGCCTACCGGGCACACGACTGAGAAGTGACCTCGACAAGCGGCTGTCACACGATGCAGAACTCGTTGCCTTCCGGATCGGCCATCGTGATCCACTCGTAAGGCCCCTGGCTGCCACGATGCAGCACCGTCGCGCCCGCGCCCGCGAGCCGCTCGGCTACCGCCTCGCGGCCGTCTCCCGCCTGGATGTCCAGGTGCATCCGGTTCTTCACCGTCTTTCCCTCCGGGACCCGCTGGAACAACATCCGGGGCCGATGCGGGTGGTCGGGGTCGGCGATCGCGGCCCCGGCCCGCCACACGAGTGTGCCGTCGAAAATTTCGGTGTCTTCGTCGCGTGCGTGGCCGGCCGCCACCAGTCCGCGGATGAAGTCTTCGTCGCTGGGTTCGACGCGCCATTCGAGCGCTTCGGCCCACCATCGCGCCTGAATGTGGGGGTTGCTGCAATCAACCGTTACTTGAAATTCGTATCCCATCTCACGACCCTAACGCCGACCTCCGACAGGGCTCCCCGCTCGACGCGCAACCCGACGAACTGGGCATTCTCTGTCATCTGCCCTGTATGTCGGGTTGCATAACCGGCCCCGGAGTGAGACGGTCGAGAGGAACCATCGTCGATCCTCGAGAGGGTGATTCGGAAGACATGCGCACGGTCGTGAAGGACGAATATCCGACTCGCAACCGAACTGTTTCGGAATCCATCGCGCGAAAGGATCCTGTCGTCTGGGGCTCCGCCGCCGGACCACTCGATTCCTCCGCAGTCGCGGAATACGAGAGGAGCGGATTCCACACGGCGAAGGCACTTCTCGCCGCGAACGATGTCGGTAACCTATTGGAAGAAACCTCACGACTCGGTCGTGAACTCGGCAACGACGAACGGGTGATCCGCGAGCAGGGCAGCGGTGATGTCCGCTCGATCTTCGACGTACACCGCCTGAGTACTCTCGTGGACAGAATCATTCGACGTCCCGAAGTAGTGGGCATAGCAAGGCAATTGCTCGATTCGGACGTGTACGTCCACCAGTCCCGACTCAACGTCAAACCCGGCTTCCGGGGCGGCCCGTTCTACTGGCATTCCGACTTCGAGACGTGGCACGCGGAAGACGGCATGCCGGCTCCTCGCGCGCTCAGCATCTCGATCGCATTGACCGAAAACTACGGATTCAATGGCGGATTGATGATCATGCCGGGTTCGCACAAGACGTTCGTCTCGTGTGTCGGCGAAACTCCGGACGACTACTACCGAGAGTCGCTGGTCACCCACGTTCCGCCGACAGGGTCGCCCGACGAAGACACCCTGACCCGAATGAGCGCCGAGTGCGGCATCACCACGTTCCGCGGATCTGCGGGTTCGGCAACGGTTTTCGATTCGAACTGCATGCACGGATCGAACGGGAACATCACACCGCTCCCCCGCTCCAACTTGTTCGTGGTGTTCAACAGCGTCGAGAACACGCCTGCCGAGCCGTTCGCGGCGAGCAAGCCGCGCCCGTCGTACCTCGGTAGCAGGGACTTCACGCCCCTGACCTGAACTGCTCTGACCTGAACTGCTCTGCTCTGAACTGCGCGGCCACCGCCTCGGGATCGTCGACCTGCAACGACAGGCGCGATACCGAGGCGGTCGCGCGTGTGTGGTCGAAGAAGGCCGGCCGCCTGACCTCGACGGGTTCGGTCGGCACCAGATCCAGACAGGTGCCGTCCGGGCCCGGAAGATACAGCGCGCCGTCGGCAACGATCTGAGACGTGTGTTCCCACCGCCTCCGCGCGACCGCGCGTCCGACCTCTCGCCGATCGAGCTCCACGATCACCTGATGTCCGGTCCGGATCGTCAGTCGTGTGTCCGTCAACAGGTGCGGATGTGTTATCCGGCCTGCGAGAATCCCGAAGATCTGGATGAGTCCCCAGACCGAGAGCACAAGCAGTGCGGTGCGGAGCGCAGGCCATGGCACAAGCACGTGAACGACGACGGCTTCGATGACGCATGCGACGAGGAACGCCATCGGGATACCCATCGTGCCCTTCGTGTATCCGACCGGCGTCACACCCGGCCCCTCGCCGTCGTAGCGTCGGCGCACGAAGAGCCATATCGCGCGGTAGCCACGAATCTCGAACCGAATGAGGTCGGCTGCGATCCTCCCGGTGATCTCCTCGAGGACCACATTCCACTCCAGTCCCTCTCGTCGCAGCGTTCGGATACGCAGCACGGTGAGGACGCCGACCACGATGCCGAGCGGAATTTCGACCGCCAACCACAACCCGAGCGCTGCACCCGCGCTCACAATCCCGAGTGCGGCGAGCCCCGCGTTCACCACCGCTACCAGGATCGTGATCGCCACGGTCGTTCCGTGCAGTCGACGTGCTCCCGCCCCGGTCATCGTCGCTCTCCCGCAGCATCGGCGACCATCGCGATGACCCGGATCGCGACCGCCCGCTGCGCGAGGTCAGGTAAGACTTCGGACATCATCGACTCTCCGTTCGCCGCGTAGGTGGCCGCGGTCGCGGCCCATTCCGCGAAGACGCCGTCGCCGCGATCTGTGAGCACCGTGAGGAATCCGGTCAGCCCTGCGGCAACCGTCTCGATTTCGTCTGCGACATCGCCGGGTACGCGACCTGCGAGCGCTCCGAACCTGCGATACAGAGCCACCACGGAATCCCGCTGCGCTGGATCGGTGAGCACCGCGGTCGCGGCATCGAGGAATTCCTGCGGGGCCTGGCCGGAGAGCGCGACGATCTCCCAACTGTCACGCTCGTGTTCGAAGACCTCCCGTGTCCGGGGATCGTCCTCGCCGTCGATGAGTTCGGCGAAGGCGCGCACCAGCGGTTCGGGAAGTGGTGAGAGGTTCTCCCCGCGGCGATGTCCCTCGAGCATCACGGCCAGCGCGTGCCGCTTCCCTTCGAGCGCATGCAGTTGCGCATCGAGGTCGGCGATCAACGCTTCGAGATCCGCGGTGAGGTCGTCCCGCGCCTCACCGTCGTGAGCTGTGCCGACGATCGTCGGGATCGCGCCGAGAGGTACGCCCGACCCGGCGAGCCAGCGGATGCGCATCAGACGCACGAGGTCCTCCAGCGAGTACACGCGGTACCCGTTGGAGGACCTCGGTGGTTCCGGCAGCAACCCGAGCCGGTGGTAGTGCCGGATCGTGCGTACGGTCGTGTCTGCGGCCGCGGCCAGTTCGCCGATTCTCATGACCCCAGCATCGACCCTGACGTTACGTCGGGGTCAAGTACTACGACCGACGAGTGCGCACTGCATCCGCGAGGCGGTCGGCGACGGTCTCGGCGTCGTAGTCGCGGTCGGCGACCCCGACTACCAGGTCATCCTGCGCGGCGGAAGCGCTGGACGGTTTCGTCGGGGCGACGCAACGAATTTCGGATAATTGATCTGGATCAATGAAGTAAATTTCTGCGGTCTCTACGCTGAGCGTATCGATCAAAGGCGCTGAAGCGCAATCGACGTCGAAATTCAGTCGAGGAGGACTGCAGTATGAATACCACTACCACCACCCACACCGTCCTTCGCGCCGAAGGCTTTTCCTGCCCGTCCTGCGTGGCGAAAATCGAGAAGCGGGTCAACCGCCTGAAGGGCGTCAAGAAGGTGGAGGTCCACTTCGCGTCCGCTCGCATCGAGGTCGATCACGATGCAGAGGTGACGTCGGTGGACGACATCGTCGCCGCCGTAGCCAAGGCGGGGTACACCGCCCGGCCCTCGGCTTTTTGATTACGTCCGGTCGCCCACCCCCGGGCGTCCCAGATCATCCGGCCGAGTCGGGCGCGGACAGATCCCAGGTCTCACGTCTGAAAGGACTTGGTCGTGAACAGGTTCCAACGGTGGATCTACGGCAAGTGGTCGGTTCCCACCACCGCCGGTACGCTGATTGCCATTTCTCTGATCCTCGAGCATGTGCTGAGCGAGTCGCTCAATCCCACTGTCGGGCCCCAGTGGTGGATCGACGCCGCTGAGCACTCCACCACGTCCCCGGTCTTCACGCTGGCGAACGCACTGATGCTCGCCGCGGCTGTAGTGGCCGGCTACGGCATTGTTGTCGCGGCATTGCGCGCCCTGACGGTCAAGCACCTCGCCATCGATCTTCTGGTCTCGATCGCGGCGATCGGTGCGATCATCATCGGCAACTTCTGGGAAGCGGCTGCGGTCACGTTCCTGTTCGCCATCGGCCACGCGCTCGAGGCAGCGACCATCAACAAAACTCGCTCGGCTCTGGCCGAACTGGTGGCCGTGGCCCCGGACACCGCTGTCGTCATGCGCAACGGCGAACAGCAGCAGGTTCCCGCGTCCGAGGTCAGAATGGGCGAAATCGTTCTGGTGAAGAACGGCGCGAAGGTCCCGGTCGACGGACAGGTCGTGGCCGGTACGGGCGCGATCGACGAGGCCTCGATCACCGGTGAATCGATCCCGGTCGAGAAATCCAAGTCGGATCAGGTCTTTGCCGGTACGGTCTCCCGCGGTGGTTTCCTACAGGTACTTGCCACCGGCATCGGCGCCGACACGACCTTGGCCCGCATCATCCACCGTGTGGAGGACGCTCAGGACGCCAAGGCCAGAACCCAGGCGTTCATCGACCGGTTCTCCACCTGGTACACCCCGGCCGTCATGGTGCTGGCCCTTGTGGCCGGGCTGATCTCTGGCAACGTCGTCCTGGCACTTACCCTGCTGGTCATCGGTTGCCCCGGCGCGCTGGTCATCTCCATTCCGGTCGCGATCGTCTCCGGTATCGGCCGTGCCGCCCGCAACGGCATTCTCATCAAGGGCGGCGAGTTCCTCGAAACCTCCGCGAAGATCTCGGCCGTGGCGGTCGACAAGACCGGAACCCTTACTGAGGGTCGGCCGCAGCTGACCGACATCGTGGTGTTGGCGCCCGACCTCGATCGTGTCGAGGTGCTGCGTTGGGCCGCAGCCGCCGAGGCGGGGTCGGAGCACCCTCTTGCCCGCCCGATCCTCGACACCGCCCGCACCGAGGGAGTCGCGCCGGAAGGCATGCCGGGCACCGTCACCCCGGTGCCGGGCAAGGGCATCGTGACCGATGTCGAGGGCAGGCAGGTCCTCATCGGCAATATGCCCCTGTTGGAGCAGTACGGCATCACCGACGACGTGGGCGCCGCGGCCGCGGCAAGCGAACTTGCCGCGGCGGGTAGGACTCCCATGATCGTGGCCGTCGACAGTGCGGCCATCGGCGTCGTCGCCGTGGCGGACCGGATCCGCCGGGACGCACCGGAGATGGTCCGGCGATTGCACGACGCCGGCGTCGAGAAGGTCGTCATGCTCACCGGTGACACCAGGCTGGTGGCCGAGGCCGTCGGCAAGGCGACAGGTATCGACGAGATTCACGCCGGCCTCCTTCCCGAAGACAAGCTGGACGCGGTATCGGAGTTGCAGCGGCAGGGGCACACGGTGGCCATGGTGGGCGACGGCGTGAACGACGCCCCGGCCCTGGCAACCGCAGACATCGGGGTGGCCATGGGAGCGGCCGGCTCGGCCGTCGCCGTGGAGACCGCGGACATCGCGCTGATGGGCGACAACCTGCTCAAGCTCCCGGAGTCGATCGGGTTGGCCAAGCGCACGGTGGGGGTCATGCGACAGAACATCGCGATCGCCCTGTTCACCGTCGTCGTTCTCCTGGCGGGTGTCTTCTTCGGCGGTGTGACGATGTCGATCGGGATGCTCGTCCACGAGGGCTCGGTGCTCATCGTGATCATCAACGCCATGCGACTGCTGCGAAATACGCAGGGCGCCAACGCGACCCCTCAGAGCAAGCAGGCTCGAGCGGCAACCGACGCCGAGAAGATCACTGTCTGAAACCGAGAGCACCGACCAGGTCCTGACTTTCGTCTCCGGCACCGGCGAAGCTGTGCTGAACGGGCACACCCACATGGTCGAGGCCGGCGATCAGTGCGCGATCGCCGCGGGTGCTCGCCACAACTTCCGCAATATCGGCGACGAACCTCTGGTTCTGTACACGATGTACAGCCCGCCGGAGCACGCCGCCGGCGAGAACGAGCCAGGAGTGGAGAGGTCCTGAGCGCTCAGGAGTATGACTGTTGACCTTGCTGGCTCGTCACCGTGGTAAGGAGAAAGACGCTGTCAGCGAGGGCCAGCACCGAATGGCGTTCATGGGTGAGAATCCACAGTTCGCCTTCGCCGAATTCTCCTTGGGACTCCTCTTCGAGGTCGACGCGAACTCGTCCCGCGAGTACCTGGAGGCTCGCTGCCGGCGGGGAATTGTGTTCGGCAAGCCGGGTGCCCTCCCGAAGTGCGATCACCGTCTGCCGGAGTGGTCCATCATTGGCGACGAGTTCGGCGCTGCGGCCGCGTTTGTCCGTTCGGGCCGTGGAGAGATGGAACTCGGTCAGCTCCGCGAGATTCGCCATGATCGTCCTTCCGCATGCCTGCTGGGTCTGTCTCAACCTACGTGGGCGAACCGATCGAACTTCGTCTTTGTCGACATCCGCCTGCGATCCGCGACCGCCGCGGCGGGGAATCGCCGGGGTTGGATGAGAGACCGTCACAGTGAGCGCAGCGAAGATCGGACCCGGATGCCCGGGTCGGGCGCCGAGCATGACCGAGCTGCAAGTGCTCGAGGAACGGGAGAGGTACAGCGAGGTCGACGAGCGCGGCAGCCACCCGAGAAACCGACATCTGTCGAACCGACGATCAGGTGATCGAAAGCTACTTGACCCTATACATGGGTAAAGGGTTCAGAATGGCGGCATGCGCAGTAGCGAGCCGGCGGTCCGGTTCATCGAACGAGCCCGAGCCCACAGGTTCAGCCTCGACGCGGACAAGGCACGTCGGGTAGTGCGGTGGGGAGAAGTCCGGTGACGGGTGAGGAGCGGCGATGACCTCGGGACGCCTCTACGGCGACGCGGCGCACGATCACGACCATCGGTTCCGATGTGTGAGCCTCGTGCCGTTGTTCGCGGCGCTGTCGGAGAAAGACCGGCATCGGATTGCCGAATCATCGGTCACACGACGGTACGAACGCGGCGAACACGTCTTCAGGGCCGGGGAGCGGCTGGACCTGCACATCGTCCATCGGGGGCGGGTCAAGGTGTACCGGCTGCTCGAATCCGGCAGTGAACAACTGATCCGCATCCTGGGGGCGGGCGAGTTCCTCGGCGAGACCGCGGTGCTGTCCGAAACGGAAGTCGACCACTTCGCCGTCGCCCTCGACGACGCGGAGGTGTGCTCGATCGACCGGCGCCGGATTCTCGCCGTCCTCACCGAACGGCCGTCGGTGGCGGTGACGATGCTGCAAACCGTCTCGCAACGGTTGTCGGCCGCCGAACAGATGGTGTCGTCGTTGACCGGGAGGTCGGTCGAGCAGCGGCTGGCCGAGCATCTGCTGCAGCTGGCATACGATGCAGATTCGCTGCGGTTCCGCTTGCCGTCCAGCAAGAAGGACCTCGCCTCTTATCTGGGCACGACGGCAGAAACGCTCAGCCGTCGGCTCTCGGCGTTGCAGAAGTCCGGGGCCATCCGTCTCGGCCCCGGTCGATTCGTGGAGATCTGCGACGAGCAGGTGCTCCGGTCCGGTGCCGACGCCGACTGACCGACGACCGTCGGGATCGCGCCGGCGAGCCAGCAGATACGCAGCAGACGCACGGGGTCCTCCAGCGGGTACACGCGGTACCCGCTGGAGGACCTCGGTGGTTCCGGCAGCAACCCGAGCCGGTGGTAGTGCCGGATCGTGCGTACGGGGTCAAGTACTACGACCGGCGAGTGCGCACTGCATCCGCGAGACGGTCGAGCTGATCGACGGTGGTCGCCCAGTCGATGCACGCGTCGGTGATCGACTTGCCGTACTCGAGTTCGTCCGCCTTGCCGAGCGTCAGGTCTTGGCGGCCGGCTTCGATGAAGCTCTCGAGCATGACACCGACAATGCCCTTCTCACCTGCAACGATGCGCTCGGAGATGTCGGTGACGACGTCGATCTGCTTCTCGTGGTTCTTGCTGCTGTTGCCATGGCTTGCGTCGATGACGACACGCTCGGGCAGACCACCCTTACGCAGGCGCGCCATCGTGTCGGCGACGGTCTCGGCGTCGTAGTTGGGTCCCGCGCTTCCGCCGCGCAGGATGACGTGGCAGTCGGGGTTGCCGACCGTCTCGATCAGCGCGGCTTGGCCGTCGAGATCGGTGCCGGGGAACACGTGACTCGCACCGGCGGCACGCGTGCCGTCGACAGCGACCTGCACGTCACCTTCGGTGGAGTTCTTGATGCCGACCGGCATGGACAGAGCACTGCACAGCTGACGATGTACCTGGCTGGCGGCGGTGCGGGCACCGATTGCGCCGTAGGTGACCAGGTCGGCGTAGTACTGCGGCAGGATCGGGTCGAGGAACTCGCAGCCGACGGGCAGGCCGAGGCTCGACACATCGAGCAGCAGCTTGCGGCCGATACGCAGGCCCGTGTTGATGTCGTAGGTGCCATCGAGATGCGGGTCGTTGAGCAGGCCCTTCCACCCCAACGTCGTCCGAGGCTTCTCGAAGTACACGCGCATCACGATGTGGAGGTCGTCGCGCAGTTCGTCGGCCTTCGCTGCCAGTTTGCGGGCGTAGTCCATCGCGGCGACCGGGTCGTGCACCGAGCACGGACCCACGACGACGACGAGGCGATCATCGGTGCCGTTCAGGATGCCGACGGTGTCGGCACGGCCCGAACGCACGGTCGCGGCGGCGACTTCGTCGGGGGCATGCTCAGCACGCACGACGGACGGTGCCGCAAGGGGGCTGATCCGTACGGTGCGCTGCTCATCGAGATTTGAGGTGGAGATGCTGTTCGTCTGAGTACTCATCGGGTTCTCGGTTCCTGTTCCCAGGCCGACCCTCGAGGATGCTGCGATCTCCAGCGAGCCGGTCTGTCATCCGGCTCGTAGGTGGAAGAAGTCAGCGCGTGGTGACGCCGACCGACCCACCCGGGGCCGGCCTGCTAAACCAGAAATATGCGCGCTGCATGCCGACGACCATAACAGAAGGCTTTATCGCAGTGGCGTGACGGTCACCTCACATCGGCCGACGGGCTCGACACGTTCACCCTTGCGCATAAGGTTTGCCTAACCTATATTCATCCGTGGGTCTGTTGAGGACTGAGCGGAGAGCTGAGGGCTGCAGCGAACTCCCGGTCCCCGCCTACGGCGGGTCCCGTTGCTTTCGAGCGCGGGGCCCGCCGGTTCATCTCCACCACCCTCGCACAACGCAGCGGCACCCACCGCTACCTTTTCTCGACACTTCCGCTCACGGGCATCTTGCGCGCCTGAGGCTTCCCGAGCAGTGCCCGCAGTGAGAACCGTCCGAGTTCCGGATCGTACGGCCGATACGCGACGTAGACGAGGACATGGAACTTCTCGTGCAGCGCCAGGGCACGACGGATCTCCGGCGTCATCCTCCCGTGCAATTCGAAGGTTTTCACCCCCGACTCGATGTAGGACCGGAACTCCCGCGGCGGGGTCAGCGCCCGCCTGGGTGAGAGGTCCACCCGCATGTCGCTGAGCTGGACGATGGGAACCTCCGCCGCACCCAGACACAGGGCGAGGTCGAGGTCCTCGTGGATATCCGGAGCCACGCTCACGTCGTCGCGAACCTTCTCCCACGCAGTCCGCCGGATCGCCATATTGGCTCCGTGTAAATTTCGATAGGGGCGCTCTCCACCGAAAAGGCCACGCTGAACCTGCTTTTCGACGTACCACCCCTTGATCCGGCGATAGGGTGAATCGTACGAATTGTTCAGCCCACTGACTGCACCGATCTCCTCGGTGTCGCCCCTGCCGAAGAAGTCACGCACCACCCGAGCCCAGCCGGGACGGACGCGCGTATCCGCATCGACCCGTCCGAGGATGTCGCCGTCGGCGGCGTCGAATCCGGCATTCCTCGCATGCGCGACACCGGATTTCGTCTCTGTCACCAACTTGATCTTCGGGCATTGCTCCTGCGCACGCCGGACGACGTCGAGGGTGGAATCCGTGCAATTGTTGTCGACCACGACGATATCGACGAGATCGTCCTGCTGCGCGACCAACGCCTCAAGGCACGGCCCTATATACACCTCCTCGTTGTGAACAGGAACAATCACGGATAATCCGGCTCGTGTGACCATGGCGTCCGATGCTACCGCCCCAGCAGCGACCGGCCCGCCTCAGGTGTTGCCACCCGAGGCGGGCCGAAGCTTCTCTTTACCAATCGTTTCCGGTCACCTGACGACGAGTTCCCCGTCCTCGATCGCCACGGTCACCGCGCCACCTTCGACGAGTTCGTCGTCGAGCAGCAGATCGGCGATACGATCGTCGACCTCACGCTGAATCGCGCGACGCAACGGTCGGGCACCGAACTCCGGCTGATGCCCTCGATCAGCGAGCCAGTCGACGGCAACAGCATCGATGTCGAGCTCGATACCCTTACCCGCCAGCTTCTTCCGAGTGTCGTCGAGCAGCAGATCGGTGATACGCCGCAACTGCACGTCGTCGAGCTTGCGGAACAGCACGATCTCGTCGATGCGGTTGAGGAACTCCGGTCGCATCGTGTCGCGCAACCGAGCCATCACCCTGTCGCGCAACGGCTTCTCGGCGGCCTCTGCGTCACCGGTGGTGAAGCCGATCGCGCCACCGCGGCTCGAGATGATGTCCGATCCGAGGTTGCTCGTCATGATCACCACAGTGTTGCTGAAATCGACCGTGCGTCCTTCACCGTCGGTCAGGCGACCGTCGTCGAGGACCTGCAGGAGCGTGTTGAACACGTCCGGGTGCGCCTTCTCGATCTCGTCGAGCAGCACCACCGAATACGGGTTGCGGCGCACCTTCTCGGTGAGCTGCCCCGCTTCGCCGTACCCGACGTACCCGGGCGGGGCACCGACGAGCCGGCTGACCGTGTGTCGCTCACCGAACTCGCTCATATCGATGCGCAGCATCGACCGCTCATCTCCGAACAGCACCTCTGCCAAGGCCTTCGCAAGTTCGGTCTTACCGACACCGGTCGGTCCGAGGAACAGGAAGCTACCCACCGGGCGGCCCGGATCACTCATCCCCGAACGGCTACGACGGACCGCGCGCGCCACCGCGCGGACGGCTTCGTCCTGTCCGACGACACGTTCGTGCAGTTCGCCCTCCAGGTTCCGCAGCCGGTTCTTCTCGCCACTCGTCATCCGGGTGACGGGAATACCCGTTGCACGGGAAACGATCTCGGCGATCAGCTCGGTATCGACCACGGGGACATCGCCATCATCACTCGCGGGTGCGCCCGAGTCGATCCGGGTCTGAACCTTCACGATCTCGTCGCGGATCCGCGACGCCTCCTCGTAGCGTTCGGCTGCAACGGCAGCGTCCTTCTCCGCCTCGAGCGACACCACCTGCTCGCGGAGCGCATCGGTGTCGACCCGCGGGGTGCGCAGCCGCAGCCGCGCTCCGGCCTGGTCGATCAGGTCGATGGCCTTGTCGGGAAGGTGCCGGTCCGGCAGGTACCGCACCGACAGGTCCACTGCGGCCTCGATCGCCTCGTCGGCATACCGGACACCGTGGAACTCTGCGTATCGGTCGCGAAGTCCGCGCAGGATGGCGATGGCATCGTCGTTCGACGGTTCGCCCACCGTGACGGGCTGGAATCGGCGCTCGAGCGCGGGGTCCTTCTCGATGTGCTTGCGATATTCGTCGAGTGTGGTCGCACCGACGACGTGCAGTTCGCCGCGGGCAAGCTTGGGCTTGAGGATGTTGCTCGCATCCATCGATCCTTCACTGCCGCCGCCACCTGCACCGACGACGGTGTGCAGCTCGTCGATGAAGACGATCAGCGAGCCTTCCTGCGCGGTGATCTCGTCGAGCACCGAGGTGAGGCGCTCCTCGAAATCGCCGCGATAGCGGGTGCCTGCCACCATCGAGGTCAGGTCGAGCTGGACGATCCGTTTGTCGCGCAGGGCGTCCGGCACGTCGCCGTCCACGATGCGCTGGGCCAGACCCTCGACGATCGCGGTCTTGCCGACGCCGGCCTCACCCACGAGCACCGGATTGTTCTTGGTGCGACGCGAGAGGATCTCGACGGTCTGCTCGATTTCGTCGGCACGACCGATGACGGGGTCCACCCCGCCGTTTCGGGCGCGGTCGGTCAGGTCGACGCCGTATTTGTCGAGGGTGGGCGTCGACGATTCCGCCTCCTCGGATGCCGCGGGAACCGGCTGAAGCGCGGTCTGCAGCGCCTGCGGGGTCACCCCCAGCGACGCGAGCAGACGACCCGGTGCGCGGGTCTGGTCTGCGGCAAGCGTGAAGAACAGGTGTTCCGGGTCGATGTATGTGGAGCCGAGCGCACGCGAGAGCTGGTGTGCCTCGAGTAGTGCGGTCTTCACCGCGCCACTGAGGGTGGGCGCGGTCACGCCACCCCCGGGGTTGTCCTGCGGGAGTCGTTGCTCGACGGCCTTGATCACGTCGGCGGGGTCGGCACCGGAGCGGGTCATGACCGTCCGGGCCGGGTCCTGCTCGGCCATTGCGCGCAGAACGTGCAGTGCATCAAGATCGGCGTCGCCGCGTTCTGTCGCGAAGCGGGCGGCAGCAGCCATGAGTTCGTGGGTTCCGCGGCTCATGAAGCGCGAGATATCGATGCGGCCGGGGCCACCAGGCCCGAAGAATGACGGCATTCCGAAGCCTTTCTGTTGGACTTGAGTCATACGTACTCAACTAACGTGCACATCCCGCGATCAATTCCCCAGATGTCGTGATCTAGGACACACCCCGACGCCGGTCGGTCTGTCCGCGTAGCGTGGATTCGTGCACACGCAGTACGGGCCGCAGCTCACCCTCTTCGCGGCCGGGCTCGACTTCGTGCTCGACGATTTCCAGACCCGCGCCTGTCGCGCACTCGAGGAGGGCCGCGACGTCCTGGTCTGCGCACCCACCGGCTCCGGGAAAACCGTCGTGGGCGAGTTCGCGGCCCACCTCGCTCTCGCGTCGAGCGGCACGTGCTTCTACACCACACCGATCAAGGCGCTGAGCAACCAGAAGTTCCACGACTTCGCCGAATACTTCGGTGACGAACGGGTCGGCCTGCTCACCGGCGACGTCACGCACAATCCGCACGCGCCGGTGGTCGTCATGACCACCGAGGTCCTGCGGAGCATGCTGCACGGCCACTCCCCTCTGCTGACCGGGCTGACCCATGTCGTCATGGATGAGGTGCACTACCTCGCCGACAGCGAGCGCGGCGCGGTGTGGGAGGAATCGATCCTGCATCTCCCGGCGTCGGTACGGCTCGCGAGTCTCTCGGCCACGGTCAGCAATGCCGAGGAGTTCGGTGAGTGGATCGCCCGCGTCCGCGGCGACACGACCGTGGTCGTCGAGGAGACCCGTCCGGTACCGCTGACCCAGCACATGCTCGCGGGAGGTCGCCTGTTCGACCTACTGTCGCCGGTCGACGGAGGTGTCGACGACACCCTCGACCGCTACATTGCGCATCGACGACTCGTCGAGGCCGCTCCGCCGCCGACCCCCGGGCGCGGACGTCGACGGCGCCGCAACCGGCCCGAACCTGCAGGCGCCGACCGACCCGAGATCGTCGCGCGCCTGGAAGCCGAACAACTCCTGCCTGCCATCTGGTTCCGCTTCAGCCGCGCCGGATGCGACGCCGCGGTCGCCGAATGCCTCCAGGCATCGGTGCGGCTCACCGACGGGTCCGACCTGTCCGAGATCCGGTCCGTCGCGGAAAGGCACACCGCGGCGTTGCCCCCCGCTGATCTCGATGCGCTGGGTTATGCCGACTGGATCAACGGGCTCGAACGCGGTTTCGCCGCACACCACGCCGGCCTCGTCCCCGCATTCCGGCACACCGTCGAAGAACTCTTCGCACGGAACCTGGTGAAAGTGGTCTTCGCGACCGAGACACTCGCCGTGGGCGTCAACATGCCTGCTCGGACGGTCGTACTGGAACGTCTCGTCAAACCCACAGTCGACGGACCGGTGCGCCTGACAGCCGGCGAGTACACCCAGTTGACCGGGCGTGCCGGTCGGCGCGGCATCGACGAAGAGGGACACGCCGTGGTGCTGTGGAGCCCCGACATCGCGCCCGCCACGGTCGCCGGACTCGCCTCCACTCGCACCTATCCGCTGCGCAGTTCACTGCGCGTCGGATACAACACGGCGGTCAACCTCGTCGACGATCTCGGTGTGGAGGGTGCCCGCGCGCTGCTGGGCCGCTCGTTCGCCCAGTTCCAGGCGGAGAACTCGGTCGCCGCGCTGGCCGCCGCCGCTCGGGTCAACACGGCGACGCTCACCGCGCTCGACGCCGAACTCGGCGAAGTCGAAGGATTCGCCGAGTACCGGAGCCTGTGCGAACGATTGGCCGATGCCCGCAACACCGCCCCGGCCGATACGGTCACGGTGCTTGCACGGGCGGTCCGTTCCCACCCCGGCCATCGCCGTGGCGACCGAGACCGCCTGCTGACACTTGCCGCCCGCCGCAACGCCCTGCACACGGACACCGAACTCCTACTGACGCAGGTGCATACGGCCTCGGGGCGGCTTGTGGAGACGTTCGATCGCACTCTTGCGCTGCTCGACGAACGCGGACACATACTGTACGACCCGATCAGCGGGCACGCGCACGTCACCGACGACGGTCATCGGCTCAGCCGGATCTATGCCGGCAACGACCTTCTCGTCTCCGAGTGCCTGCGTACCGGCGCCTGGTCCGGGCTCGAGCCCGCCGAGCTGGCTGCGGTCGCGTCGAGTGTTCTCGGCGAAAACCGCCGTCGCACAGCAGCAACCGCAGGGCGGACGACGCCTGCGATCGACGAGGCGTTGCGCGCGACGGTCCGACTGTGGGGCGAGCTCGCCGCAGCCGAGGAACGGCACGGTCTGATCGTCAGCCCGGAGCCCGATCCGGCGCCGGTGGCCGCGATCCATCGGTGGGCTCGCGGCGACGGGCTCGCCGCGGCCCTGCAGGTGGCCTCCGATTCGGGGCATTCGGGTGGAGACCTGGTCCGCCACTACCTGCGCACACTCGACCTCGTCGACCAGACCAGGTTGTGCCGGCGGGACGAGCTACCGCCCATGCCTGCCACCCTGCTGTGAACGATCCACGGGCTCGTGATGAACCCGACCGCATACTGCTCGAAAGGCCTAGCGCGACAACATCTCCACACCGCACAGCCGCTCCGAGAGCGACCACAGCTCCGACGCGACAGTTTCGTCCTTGGAACGGGCACTCGACTGCACCCGCTTCGGATGCCCGCGCATCTCGAAGATCGAGTCGGGCCCGTAGAAACCACCGGGCTCGACGTCGGGAACCGTCGCCGCATACAGCGACGGCAGTGCCCCCATCGCAGGTGATTGCCCGATGATCGGCGTCGCGAGTTCGAGGAGCTTGCGGTAGAAACTCTCGCTGCGGTACTGAAGGTTGGTGGACGAATACCCCGGATGCACAACCAAGGAGCGCACGGGCGACTCGAGATCGGTCAGGCGCCGTTGCAGCTCGTATGCGAACAGCAGATTGGCAAGTTTGGACTGTCCGTACGCGAGCCAACGGTCGTATCTGCGGTGCTCCCAGTTGAGATCGTCGAGATCGATCTTTCCGATCCGGTGCATCGCGCTGCTCACGGTCACCACCCGATCGGTGATGCGCCCGAGAAGCAATGCGGTGAGCGCGAAATGCCCGAGATGATTGGTACCGATCTGCATCTCGAAGCCGTCGGCAGTACGCCGCAGCGGCACCGCCATCACACCCGCGTTGTTGATCAGGACGTCGATCACTTCGTGCGACGCGGCGAGGCCCTCTGCGAACTCGCGCACCGAGTTCAGATCGGCCAGGTCCAGGCGGCGCACCTGCACTCCGTCCCCGAGGTCGGCCGCAACCTTCTCACCTTTCGCGACATCACGGCATGCGAGCACCACGCGCGCACCGACGCCGGCAAGGACTCGCGCGGTTTCGGCGCCGAGTCCGCTGTTCGCGCCCGTCACGACGAACGTCCGGCCGGTCTGATCGGAGATATCCTGCGAAGTCCATGCCACCATGCCGGTCAGCTTACGGGTGACGACACTTCCGGAACAGATTCCAGGAGCAGACTTCAGGACCCGACGCCCGCGAGAAGCACACCGGCCAGCGCGATCGACGCGACCCACACGGTCGAGATCGCGGCAAGGACGAAGGGCCGCGCACCCACCTTCTTGATCGTCGCTACGTGTACACCGGCACCGAGGGCGAACATCGCCGCGGTGAGCAACGCGGTCTGCACGACGGACGCCACGTCGAGTGCAACGTTCGGAACCAGCCCGGTTGCCCGCACCGCAACGCACACGAGAAACACCGCAACGAACAGCGGTACCAGTGGCGGGCGGTGCGCGTCGGCATCCGTTTCCGTCAGCCGACGGCGCACACCGAGGATCGCGATCACCGGCGCCAGCATCAGCACACGAGCAAGTTTCGTCACTGCTGCCACTCCCAATGCCGCACCGCCGATCACGCCTCCTGCCGCGACCACCTGGGCGACCTCGTGGATCGAACCTCCCGCCCATACACCAGCGGCCTCGTCGGAGAGGCCGAGAAGCTGAGACAGCAGGGGCACCGCGGGGATCATCAACGTACCGAAGACCACCACGAGCGCGACGGCTGTGAGTACTTCTTCTTCTTTCGCGTCGACCACGCCGTCCACCGCGGCGACGGCGGCCGCACCGCAGATCGAGAATCCGCACGCGATGAGCACACGCTGGGTCCAGGTGAGTCCGAGTAGTCCGCCGAGGAACATCGTTCCCGAGATTCCGAGGGCCACGACGGCGACCACCACGACGATGACCTTCCATCCGAGCCCGAGAACATCCGCGAGGAGCAGCTGCAGACCGAGCAGTGCAATACCCACGCGCAGCAGACGTTTGGCCGAGAAAGCCAGGCCCGGACGCACACGCTGGGGCAGATCGACCACATTCGCGACGACCGCGCCGAGAACGATCGCGATCAGCAGCGGGCTCACGGCCGGAAGGAGGGCATTGATTCCCATCGCCGCCGCAGTTGCCGCAGCGCACAGCGCAAGCCCCGGTGCGAGGGCAGTCGCCGCCGTTGCCCGAACCGAGAGCCGGCTCGGGGACTCGGACGGGGGCGCTGCGACCGTGGACGTGGGCATACGTCGACTCTGCGCTGCATCAGCGCATGTCGGTAGACGTCACTTACGCATGGATACATATCGAAGTGATATGACTACGCCTTCAGGCATGCGTCTACGACATGGCCATCGACGACCTCCGCAACCTGGTCCTCGCCTCGTAGACTGCACCGGAACGACACGACCGATTCGACACGCGGAAGGTTCGACGATGAGCCGGCATTCGAGGGGAAGAGATCGTTCACTCGTCTCGGCGCTGCGCGCGAAGGTCGACGACGCAGTGGCCGATGTCTACGACCTGCACGCAGAGTCGCTGTACGGGTACGTGTGCGGGTTCGTCGGTCCTTCCACCGCCTCCGACGTGGTGCACGATGCAGTGTGGATCGCGATCGAACGGATCCGGACGCTGCGCGATCCCGACATGTTCCGGCCCTGGCTGTATGCGATCGCGCGGTCCGAGTGCCTGCGCACCGCCACCGGCTCGTCGGGCTACATTCCGGCCGGACCCGAAGCATGCACCGACGACGACGCCGACACCGCCGTTCTCACTCCGGTACACCCCCTCGATCCCACCGACCTCGAAGCGGTCGACCTCACCGTGCGGCACGGATTCACCGAACGTGAAGTCGCCGCGATCATCGGCCGGGGGTTCGATGTCGGCGACGCGCTCGAACGCGCACGTACTTCCTCCACCGACCCGGCCGGGCGGATCGCTCGACTGCCCACGACTCCGCCACCGCCCTACCTGCGCAGCCGTCTGCTGACCGCGCCACCGTCCGCTGAGGAACGCACCGCAATGGGACGTCGGATCGACCCTGTCGATCGCGGCGGATTCCCGGCACCCGGGCAACCGCGACGCACGATCGTCGCGTGGGGCGCGTCTGCGGCCGGGGTCGCAGTCTTGGTCGCCGTCGCGATGTTCGCGTTCGTCGATCGTGCGCCCGCCGATCAGGACGTCCCGAGTCCGAGCGACGCGACGTGGCGCCTGGATCTCGGTGACTACCCACAGGACACCACCGCCCCGGCCACGACTACACCGGCCACACCCGCTGCCGACACCGGCACGACGACCACTGCCCCGGAGACCGTCACGACGACCGAGGCAACCGTGACGGACACCCCCTCGTCGGAGAGCTCGACCACCGATCCGTCATCCACGACCGCGATCGCGCCCACGACCACCGAGACCGGGTGGTCGTCACGACGCGACCGGTCTCGGGACGACGACTCCGAATCCGAGCCCACGGACACCGACGGAAGCAGCGGTGGTGGGAACAGCGGCGGTAGCGGTACGACGAACACGCCACCACCGCTGTTCACGTTCGAACCCGGGCCCTTCGGCCTGTCGGGGGAATAGGCCCGCCGCGCGTCGCTACGGCAGTGGGGTCGCTACGGCAGTGTGGTCGCTACGGCAGTGGGAACGTCACGTCGGTGAGCTTCTCCGACAGTTCCCACAGCCGGCGGGCGGCTGCGCGGTCGCGTGCTCTGCGCGCGATCCGGGCCTGGTGGGGTGAGCCGTACAACAACATGTCCGGTCCGATCAGGCCGCCGGTCATCGACGAATCCGCCGCCGCACACACCACCGATTCGGCGCCCTGCGCGGAGGTGCGCTGCAGGATTCTCTTACCGAAGCCGAAGAGACCGTCGAACCAGGTGCCGGTGTTGCTCCCGACCTCCGTCGCGGCGTACCCCGGGTGGGCGGCGATCGCGCGCAACGGTGACCGCGCCTCGGCGAGGCGACGCTCGAGTTCCAGACTGAACACCAAGTTCGCGAGCTTGGACTGTGCGTAGGCACCCGCCCTGCTGTAGCGGCGATGCTCCCAGTTGAGGTCGTCGAGATTCAGCCGGCCGAGGAGGTACGCGGCACTGGACACGGTGACCACGCGCGTGGTGATGCGGTCGAGCAACAACCCGGTCAGCGCGAAATGTCCCAGGTGATTCGTGCCGAACTGCATCTCGAACCCGTCCGAGGTCCGGGTCAGTGGCAACGCCATGACGCCCGCGTTGTTCACGAGAACGTCGATCGTGCGCGTACCGAGATTGCCGGCGAACTCGTGGACCGACCCGAGGTCGGCCAGATCGAGCCGATGCATCGACGCATTCGGGCCGATCTCCGAGGCTATCCGCTCGCCCTTGGCCGTGTTGCGTCCGGCGAGCAGGATGGTGGCCCCGGCCGCACCCAGTGCACGAGCGGTTGCCTCTCCCACACCACTGGTCGCGCCGGGCCCCCAAAACGGTGAACGCGCGCCCGGGG